>JBHWRK010000158.1:0-14195 GCA_043426715.1 Trueperella sp.
TCACTAGGTGTGGCCCGAGCCAAAGCTCGGGCCACACCTGTCGATCAGGGATCACTCGCCATTGAGCGCTAGGCACGCATCGCGTCGATGATCTCGTTGAGAGCCGTTGACGGACGCATTGCGGCCTCAACCTGCTTCGGATCCGGGTGGTAGTAACCCTCGATGCCCGAATGTTGACCTTGCGCGTCAATGAGCTGCTGTTGGATCTCCTGCGACTTCTCGGCGAAGTCCTGAGCGATGGGCGCGAAGATCTCGGCAAGCTCTGCGTCGTCGGTCTGCTTCGCAAGCTCGTCGGCCCAGTAGGTAGCGAGCCATGCGTGCGAGGACTTGTTGTCCGGATCTCCGGTGCGACGCTGCGGGGAGCGTCCCTCGCTCAGAAGCGTTTCGGTTGCGCGATCGAGGGCATCGGCGACGACGGCTGCGCGTGGGTTATCTGCGTAGCGCGAGAGATGACGTAGCGACTCAGCCAGTGCGAGGAACTCGCCCAGTGAATCCCAACGCAGGTGTCCCTCTTCGATGAGCTGCTCGACGTGCTTCGGTGCGGAACCGCCAGCGCCGGTTTCGAAGAGGCCTCCGCCAGCCATGAGTGGGACGACGGAAAGCATCTTGGCCGACGTGCCGAGCTCCATGATCGGGAAGAGATCCGTGAGGTAGTCGCGCAGAACGTTGCCGGTCACGGAAATCGTATCCTCGCCGTTACGGACGCGCTCAAGAGTTGCCTTCGTTGCCTCGACCGGGGAGAGGATCTGGATGTCGAGCCCCTCGGTGTCCTCGTCTTTCAAGTACTCCTCTACCTTGGCGCGGATCTGCGTATCGTGCTCGCGCTCCGGATCGAGCCAGAAGAACGCTGGCATCCCCGACAGGCGCGAGCGGCGCACGGCCAGCTTGACCCAATCCCGAATTGGCAAGTCCTTGGTCTGGCACGAGCGGTAGATGTCCCCGGCGCTCACAGGAACCGAGAGCAGCACGTCGTCGTTCATACGAACCTCAACGGTGCCATCAGCTTCGATCTCGAACGTCTTGTCGTGCGAACCGTATTCCTCAGCCTTTTGTGCCATGAGTCCGACGTTCGGAACGGTACCCATCGTCGTCGGATCGAATGCGCCGTTGGCCTGGCAGTCCTCAACCACGGTCTGGTACACGCCGGCGTAGGAGGAATCTGGGATCACGGCGATCGTGTCATCCGACTCACCGTCAGGACCCCACACCTGACCGCCGTTGCGAATCATGGCCGGCATCGACGCATCAACGATGACGTCGGACGGAACGTGGAGATTCGTAATGCCGCGGTCGGAGTTGACCATGGACAGGCGCGGGCCGTTCTTCATTTCCCTATCGAACGATGCGCGAATCTCCTTTCCGTTATCTAGCCCCTCAAGCCCAGAAAACAGGGTGCCAAGTCCGTCGTTGGGCGACAGGCCAGCGGCCTCGAGATCCTTGCCGTATTTGTCGAAGGTCTCGGGAAAGAATGCGCGTACGGCATGTCCAAAGATAATCGGATCAGAGACCTTCATCATCGTGGCCTTGAGGTGGAGGGAGTATAGGACGTCCTCGTCCTTCGCGGCCTTGACCTGCTCGGTAAGGAATTCTTCGAGTGCCTCGGCATCCATCTTCGTGCCGTCTAAGACCTCGCCCTCGGACACAGCTAAGTCTTCCTTGAGGACAATCTCGGTGCCGTCATCCTGAACGAGTACGATGTCAACCGTGCCATCGGCAGGTACGACGGTCGAGACCTCGTTGGCGCGGAAGTCGTTGCCGCCCATCGTGGCCACGCGGGTCTTGGAATCTTCTGCCCACGCATTCATCGAATGGGGGTTGTTCTTCGCAAAGTTCTTCACGGCCTTTGGTGCTCGGCGATCAGAGTTACCCTCGCGCAAGACAGGGTTCACGGCAGAGCCCTTGACCGAGTCATACCGAGCTCGCCAGTCGCGCTCCTCATCCGTCTGTGGATCTTCGGGGTAGTCTGGAAGTTCGTATCCCTCGTCCTGCAATTCCTTGACCGCGGCCTTCAGCTGGGGGATCGACGCCGAAATATTCGGCAGCTTAATGATATTTGCCTCGGGCTTTGTGGCCAGTTCACCAAGCTCGGCCAACGCGTCGGATTGGCGTTGATCTTCGGGCAGTAGATCAGAGAACGCCGCGATGATTCGTCCGGCGAGCGAGATATCGCGCGTTTCGATATCGATGCCAGCCTTAGCTGCAAATCCCTCGATGATCGGGAGTAGGGATCCCGTTGCCAACATGGGGGCTTCGTCGGTGTGGGTGTAGATAATCTTGGCCATGAATGCTCCTGAGTATCGAGACAAACAAAATTCTCTTGATCTCAAGATTATATGAAAATACGCCGTGATGTGAGCCGGTACGCAAACTCACAGAGTTTTACCCGTCCAGGGTGTGATCTTCCCCTATAAACACGGGTTTTGTGCGCGAGACCTCGTTGATTTTTGATCGTCATTGGTACGGTGAAGTCACTTTCGCAGAGTTGGAGGAACACATGAAGCAAGGACGCACCGTGGAACGGTGGGCTATTGCTCCGGGCGTGATCGAGTTCCCCTCCGGTCGTCGAATTCGCGGCCGTTCTTGGCGCAAGAGCGCCGATGAAAATGCAGACCTGTGCATTATGCTCACCACAAGCGCCGGCTCGCGTTTAGGTCGATCCGGCATTACGTCAAGCGCCACCGAAACCATCACGATCGATTGGCCTGACCTGCGCCTTCCGCGTCGCACGTCCCAAGCCCATGACATCCTCAAAGAGGCATGGGAACGCGCGGAAACCGAACGCGTAGAGATCGTATGTGGCGGGGGCGTTGGGCGTACTGGCACAGCCCTGGCCATCATCGGTGTCCTTGACGGTATGGAGCCTCAAGAGGCTATCGACTTCGTGAAGGCAAACTACAACTCAAACTCTGTAGAAACTCCTGCCCAGCGGGCCTTTGTACGAGACATGGGTGCCGAGAAAAACTAATGAACAGCCACTCTGAAGTCGCTGTTTCGGTGGTGGGAGAATCCGAAGCTGTCCAATGGCTTCGAAGTCTGCCCGTTTTCCCAGACTCTATTGAACGCTATGGTGACGACCCTCGACAGTTCATCGAGTGGTATGGGAAGCCGAGCAATAAGACCGTATGTTTCATTCACGGCGGCAGATTTCTGACGGACAACTCTATTTCCACAACCCGCCCAGCAGCGCGCGCCCTCGCGCGAGCAGGGTACCGAGTAGCGCTCCCGGAATATCGCCTTGAGGCGGGCCGGCCAGAACTCGCGGCAAATGACGCGCAGACCCTTGCTCACCATGTAGAACTCCAGGATGCGATCTGGATCGGACATGACGCGGGAGGCACGTTCGCAATGAATGTGGTGCTCGCGGGTGAGCTCAAACCAAGGTCGGCAGTGTTGTTGGCGCCTATCATGGATTTGGCTCGCGATACCCGTGAAGACCCCGCTTGTGAAGCGGGCAAAACATTTCGGTGGATCGGCGGTTCGCCCGAAGACCTGCCCGATCGGTATGCCCTCTACGATCCGATCTTTAACTATTACCAGCTCGGTAGCGCCCAGTATCATTCGCGCGACTTAACCGTGGACATCATTCACGGCACTGACGATGAAACGATCCCCGTCGAACGCTCTCGCGACCTACGCTCCGAGCCTTTCAATCTAGCCATCATTGAGGGGGCGAATCATATTGACTTGATCCGCCCCGACCATGACGCATGGGTTTATCTTCTCGGAGCCCTCTCGACCGTTTAGCTTACACCTCGATTTGTTCCATGCGGTCAAGCTGAGCGATCTGATCCTGCGTCAGGTGCAGACGTGAGGCGAGCGCGTTCGTGCGAATTCGATATGGCGTGGCGGACTTCGGAATCACGATGTAGCCCTTCGCCATATGCCAGGCGATGACGACTTCGGCGGGATCCACGCTCAGGTTCTGTGCCACATCGATGAGAAGCGGATCTTCGAGATTTGTGGCTCGTAACGGCGAGTATCCCTCGGGAGCGATGTTGCGCTCGCGAAGAGCGGAGACAAACTGGGGATTGTGAAGCGACAGTCCAAGTCTGAATTGGTTCATGACAGGCGCGATGCCGGTGGCCTCCGTCAGCTCGTCAATCTCGGCTATCGAGAGGTTCGATACGCCAATCGACGTTGTGTGGCCTTTTTCCTGTTCCTTAATCATCGCCTCCCACAGCTCGATATTACGGTCAGAAGTATTGTGTAGCAGCCACATGTCTACAGAATCGACTTGGAGCGCTTCGAGCGATGCCGCCATGGTGTCGGCGGGATCGCGCTCGTCCGTGGGATGAAGTTTGGTGGTGAGGTAGACGTCATCCCTGTGCACGCCGGAATGAGCCAGAACACGTCCAACCATGTCCTCATTCTTGTAGTAGGAAGCCGTATCAATGTGGCGGTAGCCGGTCTCCAGCGCGAAGGCGACCGCTTCATCGTCGTCGCCTGTCAAACGCCACGTGCCAAAGCCGAGTTGGGGGATAGCGGTGCCGTCGCTCAGATCAACAGTGGGGTGTTCAAAATTATCCATTCACGTCCTCATCATTCGTTGTGTCAACAGATGATGCCGCCACGGGCACATTCTCGCCCGGCGTGTCGCCGGTGAGTGCGTCAAGGCTAGAGGGTGTGTCCGGCCACGTGCCATCTGCTGGCACGCATCCGTCTGGACCACACACATCTGCGCTACCGCTGACGATCTTCAGTCCGTTGAGTTTCGATACATCAAAGTGCATGGCGCATATCGTAGCGATAAAGCGATGAATTGCCAGTGAGGGGTGTCGAGGTTTCCCGATGGGCTAACTAGGCGTGACTCAAACACTAGGGCCGGTGATGCACGTTTGGTTCGAAAGATCGACGCTTCGGACACAGGCCTTTAGACTGAGGGTATGAATCCAGAATTGATCGATGACTACGCACGTTTTATTAGCGATTCTCCCACCTCCTTTCATGCTGCGGCGGTGATTGCGGACCGACTCGAGAACGCAGGGTACGCCAGGCAGGACGAGCGTGATGCTTGGGCAGGTCACGACCACGGATTCATTGTGCGTGGCGGCGCCGTCATCGCGTGGCGTGTAGGTGAGGTTCAGCCTGACACCGGATTTCGGATCGTTGGCTCGCACACTGATTCGCCGTCGTTCAAGGTGAAGCCGACGCCGGCGAGCTCGGCACACGGGTTTGGTCAGGTCAACGTGGAGGTGTACGGCGGCCCACTCCTAAACTCATGGCTCAACCGCGATCTCGGAATCGCCGGAATCCTCACAGACCTCGATGGCGAGGTCCACCTCGTGCGCACCCCGGCCGTCATGGTCATTCCCCAAATGGCTCCCCACTTGGATCGCTCGGTTAATCAAAAGCTCGAGCTATCCAAACAGACTGACTACAAGCCGATCTGGTCGATCGGCGAATCGAATCTGCTCGAGTACCTCGCCGACCAGGCCGGAATCTTGGCCGAACGCGTGGCGGGCCACGACCTTTTTGCCTACGACGTTCAAGAGCCCGCACTGTTCGGCGGCGCCGATGGCGAGGCGTTCGTCGCGGCCGGGCGTCAGGACAATTTGTCCTCGGTGTTCGCTTCGTTGAGTGCCTTCCTCGGCACCACGGACGATGACGTTTCGACCCACGAGGACATCGCCGTTTTTGTTGCGTTCGATCATGAGGAGGTGGGCTCGTCCACCTATTCCGGAGCGAATGGCCCATTCCTCGAAAGTACACTGCGCCGCATCGCAGAAGGTCTCGACATTGGCGCCACCGGCTACGAGCGATTCGCGCGCATGATCGCGAACTCGTCGTGTCTGTCCGCTGACGCAGGTCACTCGGTCAATCCAAACAAGCCGAGCAAGCATGATCCGGACCACCAGCCGATTCTCGGCGGCGGCCCGATACTCAAGATCAATGCCAACCAGAGGTATGCGACCGAGGCTGAAGGTAGTGCCCTGTGGCTGCGTTCGGCCGCGCATCACGGCGTCGTTACCCAATCGGTCGTGTCCAATAACGATGTGCCGAGCGGCTCCACGATCGGCCCATTTACCGCATCTCGTCTCGGTATCGTGACTGTCGACGTGGGGGTCCCGCTCCTGTCGATGCACTCGGTGCGCGAAATTACTTCGCCAGCCGACATCGAGGCGTTGACGAAGATTCTCGAAGGGTACTGGGCAGGTGCTTAAGAAACCGATCTACAACTCCGCGCACGCCCTTGATCGGGCGGCCCGCGCGCATCCCAATCGCGTCTCGCTCGTGTATGGCGGCGAAACGATGTCGGTGGTCGAGGCTGCCGTGCGTACTCGTCAGCTCGCCCAGATGTTGGCGGCAACAGGCGTAAGCGATGGGGATCGGGTCATGCTCATTGCACGAAATTCTCCCTACCATTTATTGTTGCATGTGGCGTGCGCGCGGCTGGGTGCGATTTTTGTTCCCGTCTCGCCGAGATTGACACGTACCGACCATCAGCAGCTCATCGACTTTTGTGCGCCGCGCGTCGTGGTCGTAGAGGCGAGCACCGCCGACGACGGTATGTTCGACTCACCCGGCACACTCGTCCACCTGGTCATTGACGACGACGCGTTCGGCACCTCTGTCTCCACCGCGATTGCGAACGGGTTTTACGGAATTTCAGCCGCGATGGACTCCCAGAACGGCAAGTTCATCACGACGATTAAGTACGGCTCGACTGCCTTGAACTCTCGGCAGTACCCGGAAGGCCCTGCGGTAATGATCTTTACCTCTGCGGCCGCGGCTACTCCCAAGGCCGTGGAACTGACGCACGAGCAACTTTGGTGGGGCTCGCAAAACTTCCGCGAAGGATTCGAATATTCGAATCACGACGTTTTACTGACTGTCTCACCGCTTACGCACATCGGGGGATTCAACGGCGCCACGCTCGACATGTTTACGCACGGCGGCAAGGTCGTGCTCATGCGCGAGTACGACCCCACGCGCGTGCTCACGTTACTCGAGGAACACGAAGTCACGATGATGCTCGGGGTGCCCACGATGTACATCGATCTCCTCGACGAGCCAACGTTTGCCGACCGGAACCTTCGTGCGTGGCGCCTACCGCTGATCGGCGGGGCGCCCGTTCCGCCGTCGTTGCTTAAGCAACTCATGGCCCACGGGCTTCGTCCACTGAATGTGTGGGGGATGACGGAAACAGCGGGCGCGGGAGCCTACCTTCCAGCTGAGCAGCTCGAGGAACGGGCTGGCTCGATCGGTCGACCATTCTCACACGTCGAGGCGCGGATCGTGGACAAGGACGGCGAGGATGTTACCGAAGGCGAGCTCATCGTGCGCGGACCGGGCATTGTCTCCTCCTACTGGCATGACCCAGAGTTGAGCGCGGCGACGTTCCGCGGCGGATGGCTTCATACTGGTGACATCGTGAGCTCGGACGACGACGGTTTTCTCTGGCTTACCGGACGCCTCCATAACACAATCAATTCGGCAGGGGTGAAGATTCAGTCGGAGGAGATTCAGGCTGTGCTATCGCAGATGCCCGGCGTGGCAGAATGTGCCATCATCGGAACGCCGCACTCGGAGCTTGGCGAATGCGTTTCCGCAGCGATCGTGATGGAGCCGGGGCAGGAACCTCCGACGCTCACGGAGGTCCAGGCTTTTATCGCCAGAGACCTTGCAGGTTTCAAAGTACCCCGCAAACTCATCCTCGTGGACGCCCTGCCCACAAACGAGGATGGGAAAGCGGACAAAAACGCCCTCGCCGCTATGTTTTAAGGTAGTCAGGTGCACCAAAATTGGGGGAATAATGAAGGCTCATTGACTATTGAGCCAACGGGTGAACCAATTTAAACACGTGACTTTCGCCCAGTTTCGCTTTATTTTCCACACGTGAATGTGATTAGATTCCACGTTAGGTATAGACTTCCAGACCAGAAGTGAAACAGAACATCCCCACGTCCCAGCGAGGCGGAGGATGTCGCACTAGAGAAGGCCTCGCATGACTAAGTATTTGATCCGGCGATTGTTGAACTATTTAGTTCTACTGTTCGTCGCAGTCACCATTGCCTATTTCTTGGCGGGCACGCAGCTAGACCCGCGCTCGATGCTCATCGAAAATGAGCTGACGAAAATGGCGAACACCACCTACCTTGAGGTGGTTGAGACTGTAGACGCACGGCTCAACGGCTGGAATATCAATCCGCAAGAGCCTATCGTTCAACGCTATGTTGACTGGTTGGGCATGATTTCCCAGTGGGATTGGGGTTACTCGCCACTTGGCGAGTCCGTCAATCAGCAGGTGTCAAACCGAATTGGGCTTTCGCTCCAGCTCGTGTTCCTTGGCTTCTTCATTGGCATCATCGGCGGCGTCGCCATCGGTGCATGGGCAGCTGTCCGTCAGTACTCAATTCCGGACCGCATCATCACCATTCTTGCGATGATCGTAATTTCCACTCCCGCAATGGTTATTGCAATCGGCCTGCAGATGACTGCCGTGTGGCTCAATAAGTCACTAGATACGAATTTCTTCCAGTTCATCGGACCCCAGTCCGCGATTCCGCCCAAGGAATTCTGGCCCATGATGATGGATCGCGCCCAGCACCTTTTGCTACCAACGATTGCGATCTCTATGGGCGGCCTCGCTACCTACTCGCGTTACCAGCGCAACCTCATGTTGGACACGCTCGGAGCCGACTACGTCCGTACGGCTCGTGCGAAGGGACTGCGGTACGGAACCGCCGTTCGCAAGCACGCACTTCGTACCTCGCTTATTCCGATCGCCACCTACTTCGCGTTCGGCATCGCTGGCCTCGTGCTCGGTGCAGCCATTACGGAGCAGGTCTTCGGTTGGGAAGGCATGGGTATCTATGGTGTTCGAACTATTCAGGCCCAGGACATTAACGGAACGGCTGCCGTGGTGGCGTTCTCCGGAGCAGCCACACTTACGGGTGCGTTCCTCTCGGACGTTCTCATTGCCGCAGTTGATCCGCGAGTGAGGGTGAACTAATGACTGACCAGAACTTTGAACCCGTCAATGACACGGTGATGCCCGCGGTCGCAGGGGCCGGTATGCCCGACAGGATTTCGGTCATGGCCGACGCACATGAACTGCGTGCGGTCAAAGACAAACTCACGAAGAGGACGGAAGAGCGCATCGCTCAGACGAAACGTTTTACGCGCCGCCAGCTTGTGGCTCGTCGCTTCTGGCGCAATAAGACCGCCGTCGTTGGCGTTATTGGTCTTATTCTCGTTCTTTTGTTGGCTATCTTTGGTCCGCACCTTACCGAATGGAATTACCTTGCGCGCGACCGCGGTCATTACTTGGAGCCACCAGATGCAAACCACTGGTTCGGCACAGACCGTCGCGGGCGCGACATGTTTGCGATGACGATGGAAGGTCTTCGCAAGTCGCTCATTATCGGCTTTTCGGTAGCGCTCATTCAGACCGGATGGGCCGCCCTCTTCGGTTCTGCGGCCGCATACTTCGGTGGGTGGATCGACAAGATCTCTACCTGGATCATCGATCTCATGCTCGTCATCCCAGCGTTCCTCATGATCGCTATCATCTCCAACCGGTTCGGTTCGGAGAACACCGGCGTCGTGATCTTCATTCTTCTCCTCGCGGCATTCGGATGGATGCTGACAGCGCGAGTGGTGCGATCACTGACGATGTCCGTGAAATCGCTCGATTACGTGCATGCCGCAAAGTACATGTCCGTCCCATCGGGCACGATTATTGTTCGGCACATACTGCCCAACATTTCATCGCTGTTGATTATTGACTTCACGCTCGGCGTGGCCTCGGCCGTACTGTCCGAGACGTCGCTGTCCTATTTTGGCTTCGGCGTGAAGGACCCCCAGGTCTCTCTTGGCTCGCTAATCGGCTCAGGCCAGTCCTCGGCACTGACGCACTCGTGGCTGTTCCTACCACCCGCAGTGGTTCTCGTGTTGATGCTTGTTTCGGTGAACTTCATCGGTGACGGCCTGAGAGACGCACTGGATCCGTCGTCGAAGTCCGGAGGAGGTAAGGCATGAGTCAGTCGCCATTGAAAGAAGAATCTGTGAAGGCAGAAAAGCAGGATCGCGAGTCGAAGGCAACGAGGAAATCAGGCCCCAATAAATTGCCCGTCGCGAGCGCTGGCGTGCCCGTGGTTGAGGTCAAAGATCTCAACGTTCGATTCCCGTCGGAGGACGGCATCGTCCACGCGGTGCGTGGAGTCGATCTGACAGTCCATTCGGGCGAGGTCCTCGGAATCGTCGGTGAGTCCGGGTCTGGCAAGTCGGTCACCTCGTTGTCGATCATGGGTTTGCTCGACCAATCGGCAAATGTCGACGGCTCGGTCAAGATTCACGGCGTAGAGGTTCTCGGTTCCTCGGATGCATACATGTCGAAGATTCGTGGGAAGACCATCGGCATGGTCTTTCAGGATCCACTTTCTGCACTGACGCCGGTGTATACAATCGGCGACCAGATCATGGAGGCGCTCCAAGCTCACGACAAGTCGATTTCCGACAAGGAAGCTGAAGCTCGTGCCATCGAGTTGCTTGACATCGTGGGTATCCCGAATCCAGAGATCCGCGTCAAATCGTTCCCGCACGAGTTCTCGGGCGGTATGCGCCAGCGTGCCATGATTGCCATGGCCATTTCGAATGACCCAGATCTGATTATCGCCGATGAGCCGACCACGGCGCTCGACGTGACGATTCAAGCGCAGATTCTTGACGTTCTGCGTAAGGCGCAAAAAGAGACTGGTGCAGCAGTCATCATGATTACCCATGACCTGGGAGTCGTGGCCGGTATTGCCGACAAGGTCGCTGTCATGTACGCCGGCCGTATCGTTGAGCGCGGCGCCGTGGACGAGATCTTCTACCACTCGGCTATGCCGTACACGATCGGATTGCTGGGTTCGCTCCCGCGTCTTGATTCTCGCAAGGAGAACCAGCTCGCTGTTGTCGAAGGAAATCCGCCCTCGATGCTTTATGAGCAAACGGGATGTCCCTTTGCCGCAAGGTGTCCGGTAGCTGAACTTAGGTGTCTGGACGGCGAGCCCGAGCTCATCGAGGTTAAGTCTGACAATCCGAACTTCGTGCATGAAGTGGCGTGTGTGCGCGCCCACGAAATCCGGGACGAATCCCGCGAGTACAGCGATATTTATCCCCTGCCTGAACCCGTCATTCCGCCGTTTGACGGAACGCCACGCAACGAGCGTCAGGAAGTGCTTCGCGTGGAAAATATGAAGAAGCACTTCCCACTCATGAAGGGCTCGGTCTTTCGGCGTCGTGTTGGAACCGTTCATGCAGTAGACGGAATCTCGCTTGACATCCGTGCAGGCGAAACGCTTGGCCTCGTGGGTGAATCAGGCTCCGGAAAGACGACCACGCTTATGGAGGTCCTCGACCTCGTTAAGCCGATCGACGGCAAGATTGTGGTGCTTGGGGAGAACACCGAGAAGATGAGCCGTGCGGACCGCAAGCGCGTGCGCACTGATCTTCAGGTGGTCTTCCAGGATCCGATGGCATCGCTCGACCCGAGGATGCCGGTGTATGACATTATTGCCGAGCCGCTCAAGTACGCTGGCTGGGATAAGAAGGACATCGAACCTCGCGTCAAGGAACTCATGAAGATGGTGGGCCTTGAGCCTGCCCACGTGAATAGATACCCGCGAAACTTCTCGGGTGGACAGCGACAGCGAATTGGCATCGCCCGAGCGCTGGCCGTGCAGCCAAAGTTGCTCATACTTGACGAGCCAGTATCGGCACTTGACGTGTCGATTCAGGCAGGTGTGATTAATTTGCTCGACGAGCTTCGAGCCAAGCTGAACCTGTCCTACCTGTTCGTGGCACATGACCTGTCCGTGATCCGTCATATCGCGGATCGAGTGGCTGTGATGTACCTCGGCAAGCTGGTGGAAATCGGCGATGTTGACTCGGTGTTCGAATCTCCGCATCATCCCTACACGCAGGCCCTGCTGTCTGCGATCCCGATTCCAGATCCGTACAAGGAACGCAACCGTGTGCGTATCTTGTTGAAGGGTGACCTCCCGTCGCCTGCAAACCCGCCGAGCGGTTGCCGGTTCGTCACGCGCTGTCCAGTCTATGAGACGCTGGGTGCTGACGATAAGGCCAAGTGTGAATCGGCGCATCCAGATTTCACCACAATGGGTGAGGATCATGAAGTGGCGTGTTACTTCCCGCGTCATATCAACGTATTCTAGTGTTTCGAAGTGGGCGGAGCCGCGGTGAATAATCGCAGCTCCGCCCACTTTGACGTCTGAAGGTCTGCCATTCTTTTGAATAACTCAATGTAACGCTTCGGTAACGAGTGCCGTACAATTTTTAAGATTTGGTAAATGTGTTCTACTCTATGTCCATGTAACTTTCGCACGTCCGGCGAAAGTCAGGTCCTAAAGGAGGACATCTATATGCGATTGAAGAAGGCAAGCATTGCATTACTTGCTGCAGCTGCACTCACGCTGAGCGCTTGCTCGTCGACCGACGACGGTGGAGAGACCGGAACCGGCGGTACCGACGGTGCAACGACAGGCGAGGGCGACGGCGGGGCTGAAGGCGACGGCGGCGAAACCGGCGATCTGCCCGGTTCCGATTACAACAAGGTCGATCCGGCTGAGCTCCAGGACGGCGGCGAATTCAAGCTGGCCATTACTTCGTACCCGGCGCAGTGGAACGCATGGCACGTTGACGGCAACACTGTCGATCTTTCGTCCACGATTTACTCGTACATTGCTCCGGTCAACTGGATTTTTGACGAGAACGGTGGCTTCGACGTCAACCCGAACTACCTCGAGTCCTACGATATGGACTACGACGGTGATGACAACTACGCCATGATCCTCACGATGGACCTCAACCCCGAGGCCAAGTGGAACGACGGCACCCCGATTACGGTTGCCGATTACGAAGCATCGTGGAAGGCATGCTCGCTCCAGGTTGAAGGCGTTGCGTGCGCGTCGTCTGACGGCTGGACGCAGATTGAGTCGATCGAGCAGGGCGATGACGAATTCCAGGTCGTCGTCAATTACTCGGAGAACTACCCGGATTGGTCGGCAAACATGTCGACAGTCGGCCCGGCTGCTGGTCTGTCCGACGCGGCCACCTTCAACGAGGGCTGGCTAGACCCGGTCGAAGCCAACAAGTACATGGCCGGCCCGTTCATGATCGCGAGCTCGAACGACGCGCAGGGCGTTCTGACGCTCGAGCGTAACCCCGATTGGTGGGGTTCGACAGCGAAGCTCGACACCGTCACCTTCTCTGCTCTCGAGCAGGAAGCTTCCGCAGCAGCATTTGCTAATAAGGAAGTAGACGCGCTCGACTTCATCGTTGACGCCGCGTCCTACGAGACGGCAAACAACCGAGACGATGCCGAGATCAAGATGTCGACCTCGGTTCAGTGGCGCCACTTCACGTTCAACTCCCGTGCCGGCGTCCTGCAGGACAAGCTTGTCCGTCAAGGCATCCAGCTCGGAATTGACACCAATGATATTGCCGCATCGGATCTCGCAGGTCTGCCTTCGCAGAATCTTGATCTGAACCTTGGCAACCACTTCTTCATGCCGAATCAGGAAGGCTACCAGGACAACTCGGTTGGCTATGATCCTGAGGCAGCAATGGCGAAGTTCGAAGAGGCTGGCTACGTCATGAACGACGATTCTGGCTACTACGAGAAGGACGGTCAGGAGCTCGCATTCCGCTACCTCCGTATCCCGGGCAACGCAGCTAACGAAAACGAAGGCGCAATGCTCATGGAGCAGATGGATGAGATCGGCGTAAAGGTGACCTACGCTGACGTTGAGTCGGCAGACTTCTTCCCCGCAGTTATCGGTGGTGAGTACGACGTGACCTCGTTCGCTTGGAACGGCACGCCGTACCCGATGGCTAACGTCGGCCAGATCTACGGAAAGCCATTCGATGAGGAAGGCGCACTGATCAACTCGAACTTCGCGGGCCTTGAGGTCCCGGAGATCGATGCGATGATCCCAGAGATCGCGAAGGAAACGGACGTCGACGCACGTCGCGCCCTAACCAACGAAGTCGACCAGATTATCTGGGACGAAGTCATGGTTCTCCCGCTGTACTACCGTGCAAACATCACGGCAATCCCGGCGAACCTCGCGAACTACGGCTCCGTCGTCTTCGAGACTCTGCTGGCCGAGAACATTGGCTACACCAAGTAATCTCGAGCGCAGATTCTAAGATCTGACACAAGAGGGCCGACCCGCTAAGCGGGACAT
>JBHWRK010000159.1:0-3011 GCA_043426715.1 Trueperella sp.
TAGCCGGAGCGTTGATCTCGGCAAGATTCTGCTCGAAGCCGAGCGTCTGACGCCATCCACGAGCTGACGAATTCGGATCCGCCGTGTCGCGCTGTGGAACAGCGACGGGTGCGGCATCTTGGGCCGAGGGCCGCTGACGAATTCGTGTCATGACAACGGTCGCGGCCGCCACCGCAACAGCGCCGAGCATGAGCGTCGTTGCGAAGAACTGGAACGGAATCACCCACGTATTCCACGCGGGGATCGTCACCACGGACGAGTAGATCATTGACATCGACCACACGAGGCCAATGCCGAGCAGGGCCGTGATTACCGCGAGGACGCGGCGCACCGTGTGACTTCCCATTCGGAACCATTGGAGGATCGCGTACAGGAATCCGAAGCCAGCAAAACCCACGCCGAACAGGATCTCGCGAGATAGCCAGGAGCTTCCCACGTTGCGAATCACGTTGAACGTGTTCGTCACGTCATTCATGTGGAACATTGAGGCGATGAGGCCAAACACCATCGCCGGTCCGATCGCGTACACAATCGGGGCCACGAGACGGTCGGCCATCTTTTCATTGGTCTTCGCGCTCAGCCACAGCTCAACGACGCCGAGGATGATGAACATGCCGACGCACATCTGCGCGATGACCGTAAACAAAATCATTGGTAATTCGTGAACGTTCATGATCAGATCTCCATCGGGTTAAGGATCGCACCGTTGGTGGAATCCCAAGGTTGAGCATCCTTGTGTGGCTTGACCACGAGACGTGGCTTCAGCACAGTCGGATCGGGAAGTGGAGCGATGCCATCTTCGGTGCCGTATTCGGCGCGAAGATCGTCGATCGGCCCCCAGTCGAGCGCGCGAGACGGGCACGAGGTCACGCATGCGGGCTCTTGTCCGGTTTCGCGGTAGTCGTAGCAGAGGTCGCACTTGGTCATCTGCCCCACTTCTGGATTAAACTGCGGTGCGCCATACGAACATGCCCACTCGCAGTAGCGGCAGCCCACGCACTTACCCGGATCCACATAGACGGTGCCGTCGTCGCGACGGCTCATCGCCGTCGTCGGACACACAGTCATGCAAATTGCATCTTCACAGTGATTGCATGCGATCGAGGTGTAGTAGGCAAATACAGATGTGTGGAACGTGTTGCCGTTCGTCGTCGTCGATCCTCCTGCGTATTCGACCACGCGGCGCCAGTTCACGCCAATCGGCGAATCGTGCTTGTCCTTGCATGCAATCTGACAGGCCTTACAGCCGGTGCACAATTCTTGGTCCAAGAAGAATCCATAGTTACCGTCGGGCAGCACGTAGTCGGCTGGGTCCCGGTCAGTCATGATTCCCATGTTGATCACGCCTTCCTAACGTCTACGAGCGCCGTATGCCCGGGGTTACCCTTGGCGAGCGGCGATGGGTGGTATTTCATGATGGTGTTGACGCACCCGCCTTCGTCGACGCCGTCCGCGTTCGGCTTATACCACGCACCTTGGGGGAGCGAGACAGTGCCGGGCACGATTCGAGGCGTCACTCGAGCTTCGGTTCGGACGGTGCCGCGATCGTTAAATACTTCGATCGTGTCGCCGTTCTTGATGCCACGCTTCTCGGCGTCGACGGGGTTGATCCACAGCATTTGCGGATGCAATTCTTGCGACATCTCGAGATTTGCGTAGCTCGAATGAGTGCGGCCCTTGTAATGGTGGGCGATGCACTGGAGTGGATACGTCTCGTTGTTGCGAGCCTCCATCGCGCCTTCCCACAGGTCAAGATGCTCGGGAAGCGCCGTCACTCGGTCGCCTTCGCGATCACCTTCGAACACCCACGTCTTGGAGTATTCGTAGAGAGGCATCGAGAAGATGTCGATCTTTCCGGACTCTGTCTCGAGCGGGTTACCCTCGGGGTCCTCGATGAATTCCTTCATGCCAATGCGGTGCTCGCCCGAGTACTCACGGTAGACGCCAATGTCTGCCCACTCTTTTTCTGAGGGGAAGTCTGGGTTATTTTCGCGGGTCTGCTCGATGAGGAAGGATCGCCATTCTTCCTGCGTGCGACCTTGGGTGAACTCCTGCTCTATGCCGAGACGCTTAGCAATCTCCGTACAGATCTCGTAGCCCGTCTTCGATTCGTAGAGGGGCTCGATCGCCTTCTCGCCCCAGATGGCCCATCCCATATCTCCGCACGAGGCGCCAGGGAAGAGGTCCACCTCTTCAAAGTTCGTCGTTCCTGGCAGAACGATGTCGGACCATTCACACGATGAGGTCCACTGGTGGTCGACCGACACAATGAGTTCACACTTCGAGTCATCCTTGAGAGTTTCTTGTGTGACGTGAACGTCGTTGTGTTGGTTGATCAATGTGTTCGAAGCGTTGAGGTACATGAGCTTGATGCCGGTATCGAGCTTCTTCTTGCCCCGTACGCCATCCTTGATGTCGGTCATATTCTCACCGTCATTGATGGCGTCGATCCAGTTAAAGCACGAAATCTGGGTGGTAACCGGTGGGGCCTCGCCGTCCCAGTCGGGGAAGCGCGCCACGTCAATGCCAGTGTTGCCTTCCCGTGTTCCTGTGCCGCCGCCCGGAATTCCGATGTTGCCCGTGACGGCCGCGAGGGTCATCACGGCGCGGGACGCATTCTCGCCATTTGCATGGCGTTGCAAGCCCCATCCCTGCGTGATTGCAGCGGGCTTGGCATTGGCGATTTCACGCGCGAGGCGGCGGATCGTGCCAGCCTCCACACCGCAGATCTCTGCAGCCCACTCCGGCGTCTTTTCGATTCCGTCCTCGCCCTTGCCTTCGATGTAGGCGCGGTAGGACAGATTTTTCGGAACACCTTCAGGCATCGTGCCCTCGTCGAACCCTTGGCAGTATTTGTCCAGAAAGTCCTGATCCTGAAGGTCCTGGGCGATGATCTCGTGAATCATGCCAGCGATGAAAGCGGCGTCGGTGCCTGGCCTCAGTGCAACCCACTCATCGCCAACATTGAGAGACGTATCTGAGTAGCGCGGATCGACGATGATCGTGCGGAC
>JBHWRK010000160.1:0-5488 GCA_043426715.1 Trueperella sp.
CAGTAGACGGACAGAGGTGTGGCCCTCTGTTTTCGACAGACTGTGTGGGTAGGTAACACACGTGCCGTTACGGGGCGAGGATCTGCTTCGCGTAAAGGGCTGATCCGACGATCCCGGCCGAATTCAATAATTTTGCGGGCACGATCGGTGCATTGGTGGAGATAAGCGGCACGTACTTCTCGTGATACTTCGATACACCACCACCGATGATGAACAGGTCGGGTGAGAAGATCATTTCGATGTGGGAGAAGACGGCCTGCAGACGACCGGCCCACTCCTCGAAGGTCAAGTTCTCGCGCTCACGTACGGCGGAGGACGCGAAATGCTCAGCCTTCACTCCATTCGGCAACTGAAGGTGTCCGAGCTCTGTATTTGGTACGAGCATGCCGTTCGATACGATCGCTGAACCGATCCCAGTTCCGAGAGTCAACATGATGACAGTGCCCTGTTGGCCACTTGCCGCACCATAATAAACCTCGGCATAGCCTGCGGCATCAGCGTCATTCATAACGGCTACCGGCCTCCCGAGACGGCGAGAGATAACCTGAGCAGGATGCTTGCCTGCCCATTTTTGAGACAGGTTGGCAATAAATGGGATCCGACCGCGAACAATAGGCGATGGAAACGAGATACCCACGGGAATGTCGTCCGGCAACTCAAAGTGCTCGACGATCCTACGGATAATCTTAGCGATCTCTTTTGGCGGCGCATTTTCCGGGGTGGGGATTCGGAACCGCTCGTCTAAGAACTCTCCGGAAATGAGATCAACGGGTGCACCTTTGATGCCCGAACCTCCAACATCAACGCCGATTGCGAGGTTACGATACTTCTTTTTCATAGCTGTCTACCTTCGTAGATTTACCTCTGCGGGATGGCAGCCGTGGTCTGTCCCTGCGAGGGGAGCGTGAGAATCTCCGCGCCGTCATCGGTCACCACAATCGTGTGCTCGAACTGGGCGGAGCGGCCACGGTCTTTGGTGAGGACGGTCCAGTCGTCATCCCACTGCCACCAGTCGATTTCTCCCATCGTCAGCATGGGTTCGATCGTGAAAACCATACCCGTCTCAATGAGGTCGTTGTAGCGGGGAGCTGCATCAAAGTGAGGGATGATGAGGCCTGAATGAAACGCCTCGCCCACGCCGTGCCCTGTAAAGTCTTCGACCACGCCGTAATCAAAGCGTTTCGCATACGATTCGATAACGCGACCAATCACGTTGATCTCCCGCCCGGGCTTAACGGCTTTGATTCCACGCATCATCGCGTTATAGGTCCGTTCGCACAGAAGCTTCGATTCCTCGTCGACCTCACCCACATAGAACATCGCGTTCGTATCGCCGTGAACGCCATCGATATATGCGGTGACATCGAGGTTGACGATGTCACCTTCCTCAAGGGGGCGATCATCGGGAATGCCGTGGCAAATGACCTCGTTAATGGAGGAACAAATAGATTTCGGGTATCCCATGTAGCCGAGCGTCGAGGGATAGGCGCCATTGGACACCATGTAGTCATGCGCGATTTGATCGATCTCATCCGTGGTCACGCCTGGTTTGATGGCGGCGCCAGCCAAGTACATAGCGTCCGCGGCGATGGTGCCGGCTGCCCGAATCTTTTCGATAGTCTCAGGCGACTTGATTTCGGAAGCTGTGACGACCTCTGGGCCGTTGTGGAAAAGATATTCGGGCCGTTCAATGTATGCGGGGACGGCCCGCAAGGGCGATATGTTGCCCGGCTGGAGATTACCAAGTGGAGCGCGATCTGCTTGCATGACGATAAGCTTAGCAAGGACGGCGCAGAGCCCGATAACGAAGGAATTGTGATGCCTTACTGGTACAACATGTCCACGGGTGACGTGGTGGAGTCGAAAGAACCTCCTTTTAGCGCAAATGAGCGCATGGGTCCCTACGATACAGAAGTCGAAGCGCGCAACGCCTATTTGACGGCTGCGGTGCGCAACGTCGAGGCGGATATCCATGAAAAGGCATGGGAGGTTGAGGGAGAGGATGAGTTCGATCGCGAGCAACGTGAATGGGAAGAAGCGTGGGATAAGTGAAGGATGCGCGGCAAGAGCAGTGATCTCGCCCTAATCGCAGCGTTACTCGGGCGGGATATGATCGTTCGGCATTCGATCAATGAAGACTACGTGAGACTGGCGCAAAGAGCGCTGCGCACAGTCGAAAAGATTTTCTACGAGGAGTAAATATCGTGCGACTCATCCTGGTTCGCCATGGCCAGACCTACAACAACGCATCCCATACGATCGATACCGTGCATCCTGGAGCGGTTTTGACGGAGGAGGGATGGACGCAGGCAAATGATGTGGTCGGCACGCTTCTCGAGTTTGAGCCCGAGGCGGTGTGGGCATCGAACCTCACGCGCGCCGAGCAGACCGCCACACCGTTGGCAACGAGGCTCGGACTCGACATCAACATCCACCAGGGATTTCGCGAAATCGAAGCGGGCTCTTACGAAAGTGGCACAGCCGAGGAGGACTACCGCAGATACTCCGAGACGATCGTCGAGTGGATCCATGGTGACATGGCGGTGCCCCAAGGCGGTGATCCCGAGGTGACCGGAACCTCCGTGTTGGCACGCTTCGACAACGCCGTTCGAGCGGCTGAGGAGCAAGGAGCGCAGACCGTCGTGGTTTTTGCTCACGCTGCGGTCATCACATTCTGGGTTGGAAAGCGTGGGGGAGTGACCGTCTCGCAAGAGGACTTCATCCCGCTGGCGAACACCGGTGTCGTCGTGCTTGACGGTTCTCTCAACGATGGCTATCGACTTCAAAAGTGGATGCACGTGGACTATGAGTGGCTTGAAGATGATCCCATACACGAGTGCGCCGAAGAAATCCCCGACGAAACCTAACGCACTTTCTAAGATCGGGGCAATGGATGAAGGCACACAAAAAGGACACGGACACACCGTGACCGTGTCCTTCAAAATTTGTTTGGCGTGACGCCTCGCAGATGTGTCAGCCTCTCATTGCCCGGCGATCGGGGCGGGCGTTAAATGGATCGATACCCTTCGGAATTGGCAAAGCGTTCGTCTGGACCGCCTTCATGCGAGCAGATACCGCGGCGACCTCGTCATGGCTCATGACCTTAGGCAGGCGCTTGATGTGCCTTTCGAGTTTGCGTAGCGGGACCTGACCTTCACGATTTCCTGCCTTGACTACCTGAACCGGAGCGGACGGCGCCACGCGCTTCATCGCCTTGCGCTCGTCATTTAGGAGCCGGTTTACGCGGTCTGCAGGCCCCTCGGCGATAAGCACGATTCCAGGACGGCCAATGGCGCGATACACCATGTCTTGGTTTCGCACATTAAATCGTACTGGTTCTTGGTCGATTACCCACCCGCGCCGAATGTTCCCAAGGACCGCTCCGACGGCGCCTGGCAGGCCGTCTATCTGAAGGAAGGTAGCGCGCTTGACCATCTGGACGAGCACAAGAAGTGCGAGTGTGACACCCATGAGGATGCCAAGTAGCATCCACATGATCCATCGATTGGTCGTCACCGAGCCGATAACGCCAATAATGAGACCAGCGATGAAACTTCCAAGAATCGCCCACGGAGCCCATGAGTAGCTCTGCTTTGACACGCGGTAGGCGTCTGCGAGATAACTCCACCACCGCTTCTTCGACTTATTCTTCTTTTCCCTTGCCATCGCACATCCTTGTATAGGTCTTCTTCCCTTGAGTTTAGTGGATGGATGAGCCGGGCTCAAAAAACACGGTGGTCACGTTAGACGGAATCAAGCACTTTCTCGTCGGCGCGTCCGACTGTCGCAGCGACGGCTGTCATAGCCACACCGAATAGTGCTGAGGCATAGAAGCCGTAATCGATGTTGGTTTCTAGAATGGCGCCCACCACGGCACTTGCAGCCGCAACGCCGAGGACGTTGGCGGAAACGATCACAGTATTTGCAACGCCATCACCGCCGACCGGCGCCCATTTGCCAGCCAGAGTAAAGATTGACACTCCGATCGGGCCGATAAAAATTCCCGCGATGAAGAGCATCAGGGAGAGTGTGACTCCGGAGGTTGCGAGTGTACACGCGGCTGCGCCGACGAGCAGACCGAGGCCGCCGACGAGGATTCGCGAGACGAAGGTGAAACGTGCCGGAATCGCAACTGCGATGAGTGCGGTGACAGCGGCGCTCAGTCCCATCGTTGCATAGATGAGACCACCCAGACCTTGGAGGCCGTTGGACTCAGCAAAAGCGGTGACCGAGGTTTGCATCGCACCGAAGAACATGCCCATAAACACCATGCTCAAGATAGGTGTGCGCACCCGCCGAACGATGTGTAGGAACGAGGGGCTGGCCGAACCGTCCTTTGCGATCGATGGCCCGCGGGCGTGCCGGGACATTGCGAACGGAATAACGCAGGTTGCCACGAGAATGGCAGCCACGACCATCGGTGCGCCAGGCGTAATTGCAGCAGCAATTATGCCCACGGCAGCGGGACCGAGCACGAAGATAAGTTCATCGTTAACTGTTTCCCATGACATCGCCGCGGGCAACTGACGCGCAGACGCGATGGGGTACCACCGTACGCGGGCCAGTGGGCCGATAGGACTGGTCGTGATGCCGATGGCGGCTGAATTGGCGACGAGTGTGATCGTGGCGGGTTGCGTAGGGGCCAGCCATACGATGAGTAGCAAGAAAATGACGTTCAGCGGAGCGATGACGAGGATGGGAGTGCGCTGGCCGAACTTATCGGTCAGCCGACCGATGGCCACATTGCCGATGCCGTTCGCGATCGCAAAGGCAGCCGAGCAGTAGGCGGCGATCGCCACCGATCTCGTGGTTGCCACGACGAGGGTCAAAACCCCGATGATGATCATCGCGGTGGGTAGGCGGCCAAGGAACGAAATCATGAGATAGGGGTAGCCCACCAGACGCGGGAGTTCTCGGTATCCCCCAAATGTCGAACTGCTCACTGCGCTCCGTCCCTCCATTGATTATCCCACCTTAGTTCGTCCTACCATCTGGCGCCGAGTTACTGATGAGTGTCTCTGTGGAGAACTTTTCGGAGATGTTCCACGGTGTGATGGTCTTGAGTTATGAGTATTCGTGAGTACGCCAGCTCGTGGTGGACGGCGATGGCCGTTGCGGCCGTCCTTATTGGGCTTGGTTTAGGCATGATGAGAACGACGACGGATTGGCACACCTTCGTCAGTGAGCGCGTGAGTGCGCGAAATGCGGCACTCGTTTCGGGTACGTGGGAATCCCTCGGGGTGCTCACGGCGCCAGATTCATCCGCTCGACGTTCGGATGAGGAACTGTGGGCGTGGCTCCAGGTCGATGGTACGCGCGTCGAGGCGGTAAGTACCGAAGTTGTGAAGGCGGATCTGATTGACCCGAAGGGGCCGATTCTCGAGGTGGTCACCGTGCAAGTCGGAGCTCACCTGTCAACGAACGAACACGCAAACGATGGAGTTCCCATGTGCCGGCGGTGGCATCTCAAAGACGGCCTTTTGGCAGA
>JBHWRK010000161.1:0-4992 GCA_043426715.1 Trueperella sp.
TGAGACGATCGATCTGGGCTTCTACTGCCGGACATCGCTCAAAGATCACTTTGATATTGAGGATATTTCGACGGTCACAAAGCAAGGTCTCCGGCTCCTGCCTACGGTTTTCAACTACCCGTATGTGTGGGGTAAATACGATTCCGTGTTCGTGCCCGAGTACAACCTGGGCGCGATGGAGAATCCGGGGTGCGTGACCTTTTCCGAAGATGCCTACATTCACCGCGGCGAATCTACACGAGCCCAGCGCGCGGGACGTGCAAATACGATTCTGCACGAAATGAGTCACATGTGGTTTGGCGATCTTGTCACCCCGGTCTGGTGGGATGATCTCTGGCTTAAAGAATCCTTTGCTGAATTCCTTGGGACGTGGACGTCGGCGGCTGCTACCCAATACACCGAAGCGTGGGAAAACTTTGCGGGCGCCCGAGTTTCGTGGGCGCTACGAAATGATCAGTACCCGACCACCCACCCAATCATCGCCGACGTACCCGATCTCGAAGCAGCCGACCAGGTGTTTGACGGCATCACATACGCGAAGGGCGCTGCCGTGATCCGCCAGCTCGTCGCTTACGTGGGGGAAGACGCGTTTTTTGCTGGCGCTGCTCGCTTATTTCAGGAAAATGCCTTTGGTAATACGACGCTCGCGGACCTGATGGATGCGCTTGAGAGGGCGTCCGGCAAAGACCTCACTGAGTGGACCGATGAGTGGCTACGGAGCGCAGGCGTATCAACCGTGGCCGTCCATAGAACGAAAGACGGCGCAGTCTTGACGCAGCTCGGCACCGAGCCCCTAACCGGCGAGACCATCATGCGCCCGCACCTGCTACGCGTTTCGGGATGGAAGTCCGACGGCCGGACGCTGAAGAAGGCTGGGGAGATCGACGTAGAGCTTCATGACGAGCTCATGATTCCGTGGAGGGAAATCGGGGGAGAAGGGGTGGATCTGATCCTGCCCAACGATTCTGCCCTGTCTTACATCAAGATTGGATTCGACGAACGCTCCGCCGACGCTGCACTCGCCTTCGAACTTGACGATCCACTCGCGCAATCCATCGTGAGTTCCACGCTGTGGGAGATGGTTCGAGACGCTACACTGCCCGCTGCTGCCTTCGCGACCTTCGCCGCGAGGTCGAGGGAGAGTGTCGGATCGCACCTCCTCTCGGCTCGCACACTGAACGCGATTCTCGGCCTCCTCAGGTTCGCGCCGAAGGAGATCCGCGAAGCCGAACTTGCGGCCTTCTTCGACGCTGCGGCACACGCTCGTCAGACGGAAGACACTGACGCGCGCATCATCTGGACCCGCGCCCTCGCGCTCGCCGGAGCATCGATACCGGGCCGCGATGACGTCATGGTTCGTGTACTCGAGGAAACTGACGATCAGGATCTGCGCTGGATGCTACTCACGGCACGTGCGGCCACGGGGTCTATCGATGCCACTAAGCTTGATACGGAGTTGGCTCGAACTGGAACCGCGGCAGACGTCGTCGCCCATCTAGAAGCGAGCGCAAGCCTGCCGGGTTCTGTCACTGAGGCACTCGAGAAAGTGTTCTCTGGGACGCTCTCCAACGATCACGTTTCTGCGATGATTGCCGGCCTCACTCAGCCACTCAAAGTGGCGGACACACGTGCCGAGCTGACAGATTTCTTTAACCGCCTCGAAGCGATCTGGGCCGAACACTCGCAGGAAATCGCCGAGCGAATCATCTACGGTCTGTACCCGATGACTGATCTAGACGAGGCAGTCGCTCCAGAGAAAAACGAGCAGGCAATTGCCGCACAGTCGTGGATTGACGCCAATCCACATTCGCCAGGTGCCCTGCGAAAGATCATCATCGACTGCCACGACGATCACTTACGAGCACTGCGTGCACAGGCTGCCGCGAAGGGAAAGTAATATCTCAGATCGTTATCTTCCGGTGACACTACTGGCCCGGTGGGTTAAAGTTGGTTGAACGACTTTTGAAATGGGGGAGCAATGGCAGACTATGAAGTTCAGCCGCAAGACGGCGGGGATCCCACATCAACCTCGCGTTTTTCGGCCATCAGTTCGTCGCACGGTGACTCGCAGACACCGCTGAAGGGACTTGATGCTGAAGACGTCGCCACTATTAACGCGCTTCCTGCTACCTCGGCTCTTCTCATCGCGCGCAGTGGTGCGAATCGTGGTGCGAGGTTCCTCCTCAACGACGATTCGACCACGGTCGGTCGTCACCCGAAGTCCGATATTTTCCTCGATGACGTGACGGTCTCACGCAAGCATGCGTTCTTTATCCGGTCTGGACAGCACTTCTATGTCCAGGACACGGGATCACTTAACGGGACGTATGTCAACATGCAGCAGGTAGAAGAAGCCAAGCTGGAGAACGAAGACGAGGTTCGTATCGGCAAGTACCAGCTCACTTTCTACGCATCTCCTCAGGCGGGTCAATGACACCTACGGCCAACAGAGCTTGGAGTATTGAGTATCCGAGCACATGGCCCCATGACGTCTCTCATGAACCCACGCTGAAGATCGGTGAGGTGACAGCACACCTTCGTCATGAGTTTCCGTTTTTGGCGGCCTCGAAAATCCGGTATTTCGAATCACAGGGCTTGGTCGAGCCCCATCGAACACCGTCGAACCAGCGCCTGTTCTCATTGGCTGATGTGGAGCGATTGCGTTTCATTCTCGTGGAGCAGTGCGATCGCTATGCGCCTTTGCCCCAGATCAAGGAGATGCTGCGACAACTGGATGCTGGACAGGCAACACGGGAGCATCCGGGCAAGATGCGGGCTCTACCTGCGGGAACAGAGGTTCGCCCATCTCCGGGAACGCGTATCCACAAGGATGAACTTGCCGCCCTTACCGGTGCATCGCTCGCCGAGATCGAGAATATGATCCAGGCCGGCATGCTTATTCTTGACGCCCGGGGGAGACTGACCGCGCAAGCTGTCGATATCGTCAGATTTTCGAAGATGCTTGCCGAATTGGGCATGGATCTCCGTAGCCTTCGACAGGTCCGAAATTCAGCCCACGCGCACGCGACCAACGTCGTATCCGGTCTAGCCACCGAACGCGCAAAGAACACGCCGGTTTCCAAGGAACGTGTCGTCAACGAGTCGGCGGAAATGGCCACCATGCTGACAAATCTCTACCGTGCGCTACTTACAGAAAACATCGATGTCCAGCTTCGGTAGGGGAGTAACACTTAAAGTTATACTTAAGACACGGCATGTAGACACGCCGCCCATGCTTGAACCAACCTCATTGAGAATGGTGTGAATCGGGTTTAGGCTTGAACTTGGACAAATTTGAAGGGAGCTGACGTGAACGACGCAATTGCACAGGGCGCCGGGCCGCAGCTTGCACAGGGAATGCTTTTTGGTAGCCAGGTACCTGATCTCGACACGGAGACCGGCTATCGCGGACCTGCCGTATGCCGTGCAGTCGGAATTACTTACCGCCAGCTCGATTACTGGGATCGCACTGGGCTCATCGAGCCGTCGATCCGTTCCGCGAAGGGCTCTGGCTCACAGCGTTTGTACTCGTTCCGAGACATCCTCGTCATCAAGGTTGTCAAGCGCCTCCTAGACACAGGAGTATCGCTCCCACAGATTCGCATTGCGATCGACCAGCTCAAGGAATACGGCGTCGAGGATCTCGCATCCGTCACGCTTATGAGCGATGGCGCGTCGGTGTACCTGTGCACGTCAAATGACGAAGTTATCGACCTGATTCAAGGAGGACAGGGCGTCTTCGGCATTGCTGTGGGCAAGGTCTGGCGTGAGGTCGAAGGCGATCTCGCAGAACTTCCCGTGGAACGCGCAGAAGGTGACGACGTCGTGGTGGACGAACTCGCTGCGCGCAGGGCCGCTAAGCGCGGCGCGATGTAACGTCAGCAGAAAGCTATTCCAGAAGGTGCTCCATTTAGGAGCACCTTTCTTTTCTGAGAATCGCTCCCGTGGGAGAGCGGGGCAGGTGCGAACGTGACGTGGTTGAGAAGCGGAATTTGCCAAAGTTAGACCCTCACCTAATTTGACATAATGTACATTATCGGATCGACGCTGTAGTTTTTAATGTACAGGCGTCTGCCACTTTTCGCCATCAACTCGCCGTTTTAGCCACTCTTGGAATTTCCCGTCAATAGTGCCCGTTAGAATATACGAAGAGCACGTCTAAAGGAGAATTGATGGCAGAACGTTCACTGCGCGGTATGAAGATTGGCGCCCACTCGCTCGAGTCCGACGAAGGCATCGCTTTTGTCGATCGGCGCGAAGAAAAGTACGAGTGCAAAGATGGTCACAATTTTTACGTGACCTTCGCTGAGGACGCCGATGCGCCTCAGTTCTGGGAATGTAAGTGCGGCCAAGAAGCTGAGCTTGTGCGCGGTGGCGGTGTTGATGATTCGAAGCCGCCGAAGCCTCAGCGTACGCACTGGGACATGCTGCTTGAGCGTCGCAACATTGATGAGCTCCAGGTGCTCCTCGACGATCGCCTTGAGCTTCTACGCGCCGGCAAGCTCTACAAGCGTCGCCGCTAACGCCTCAACATATTCCTTATTTGCGCGCCACGTCGCTCCATGCCTAGCGTCGTGGCGCGCACAAACGCTTCTTGGATGATGTTTCCGGTCATCTTAGAATCGCCAATTTCGCGCTCTACGAAGGAAATTGGCACTTCGACAATCTTCGCGCCCAGGTCGTGCATCTTCAGCGTCATATCAACTTGGAAAAAGTACCCCTTTGATTCAATAGTTGAAAAATCGACTTTTTCGAGTGCGTCCGTGCGAAATACCCTGAAACCCGCAGTAGCATCATTTGCGGGCAGGTCGAGCCAGAGTTTGATGTAGAAATTCCCGGCGCGCGAGAGAGCCTCACGGTACTTGGGCCAATTGACCACTTCCCCACCGTCCGTCCACCGAGATCCGATCACGAGATCCGGCTTGTCGGGCGCGTCAGCGCGTTCTAAAAGCTTAGGAAGATGCTCTGGTCTGTGCGAGCCGTCCGCATCCA
>JBHWRK010000162.1:0-5735 GCA_043426715.1 Trueperella sp.
CAGAAAACTACGAACATGGCAGAAATCCAGTCGTAGGTCCCGAGCAAAACGGTGAGGGCAGGTGCCGCTGTGACCGTAAGGAACAGCTGCGGGAGAAAGTTGACGAAATAGTCTTCCAAATCGTCGAGCCCGCGGGTCGCGAGCGTCACTGTCGTCGTCGTATTTCCAGACAGCCAGCGGTCTCCAAGCTTGGCTGAGTGGTCGAGAACCTTCCCTCGCAGATCAGTAATCACTTTGACTGCCGATCGGTGGCCCACACTCTCGCGAACGTAGAGGCCAATGAACCGAACGGCGAAGACCACCCCGAGCCAACCAATCAGTGGCAAGACCTCGAAGGGCGTGGCCTCACCATAGAAAATGGGGGATGCGGCCTTTGCAATGAGAATGATCTGGACCGCGATCAAAGCGGCGTCAATAATTCCAAGGAGGACGAGAAACGCGATGTAGGAGCGCGTGGAACGCGCGTACTGCATCAATCGAGGATCAAAAGGTTTCACAGCACCTGCTTCCTGAACAGGTCAATAGTCTAGGCGCGATGGAGGGCAAAAGAGAAAGGGAGCGTGAAAGGTCACGCTCCCTATTCTCAGTGCTTTTCTTGTAAGGAATTACTTCCTTGCAAATTCGCGAATGTTGTCCGGATCCAGACCTGCCGGCTCGTCCGAAATGTTCTCGGTGCTAAGGCGAGCGGCGAACTGCTTGTACGACCAGCCCATGTAGCCGAGGACGATTGGCACGAAGATGACTGCAGCGATCAGCATGACCGCGTGGGTCGGGCCGGTAGCCGAAGCCTGCTGCAATGTCAGATGGTAGGCAGGATCAATGGAGGACTTCATGGCGTTGGGCCAGAAGGTGGTGAACACCCAGACCACTGCCATGGCGAGCCCGCCGAACGACATGAAGAACGCGGGGAGATCCTTGTTCTGCTGGGCCATCAGCGTGGAGCCGATGAGCATAATTGCGGCGAGGATCAGAGGTACCCAACCGATGCCGTTTTCCGAGTAGGCGAGCTGACCCCACAGAACCCACACGGCCGCTAGGCCGGTTGAGGCGAGGGACAACTTCTTTGCCAGATCCATAGCGCGCTGCTGGAATTCGCCCTTGGTCTTAATGCCCAACCACAGCGCACCATGCGTGAGGAACAGAGCCAAGAAGACGACGCCCGCGATGAGCGTGTAGGGGGTGAACAGCGAGACGAATCCGCCCGTGAGGAAGTGCTGATCGCCAGCCACGAGAGCTGCGTCAATGTTTGCCATGTCAGCGGGGATGAACTCGCCGCCGCCACGCTGGGTGTAATGTCCTACCTGGATCTCGGTGCCCTGGACGAGGTTGCCGAAGGCGACGCCCCACACGAGGGTGACGAGCCATGCGACAGCTGTGTGCAGGTTATCCCAGACTTTGCGCCAGCCCACCGAGTTGATCTTGCCGCGCCACTCGAGGGCCGAGATACGAACGATGAGGAAGACCAAGATGGCGATAAGCGCCAAATACATGCCCGAGAACATCGTGGCGTACCATTCGGGGAATGCTGCGAAGGTGGCACCACCGGCGGTCAGGAGGAAAACCTCGTTGCCGTCCCAGTGGGGGCCAATCGTATTAAGCGAGAGACGACGTTCTTTTTCGTTCCTCGGCAGGATCTTCAAAAGCATGCCCACGCCGAAACCGAAGCCCTCAAGCGTGAGGTAGCCGATCCAGAGGACTGCGATTAGAACAAACCAAATAATTTGTAGTGCTGTAAGTTCCACAGTTCCTCCTAGTAAGCGAAGCTAAGCTTCGTGTCTTCCGTAATGTCCGTCGAGTGCTCCTCTTCAAGGAGAAGCTTCTCTGCTGGGTTAATACCCTCTTGGACGTAGCGGACGATGAGTCGGAACCAGACGATGCCCAGCACGAGGTAGAGCAACGTGAAGGTCACGACCGAGATGAGGGCTTCCATTGACAGGACGTTTTGCGAGACGCCATCCTGCGTGAGCAGGTGCATCATCTGCGACGCCGTCAGGTCACCTTCGCGCTCGAAGTTCGGGTACACAACCCATGGCTGGCGCCCCATTTCGGTGAGGATCCAGCCGAACGACGAGGCGATGAACGGGAACGGAATCGTCCACACGTACAGCTTGGCGATCATATCGTTGTCGATCAGCCTGTCCTTTCGGAGCAGGAACAAGCCGAGTAAGCCCAGACCCGTTGAGGCAAATCCGAGCCCCATCATGATACGGAAGGAGTAGAACGCGATGAACGGGTTCGGCATGTAGCTCACGTCGTCGCCGTAGACCTCGTTGAACTTCTCGTCGAAGGTGGCCTCAATTTCGTCAACACCAATGAGGTATGACTCCGGACCGGAGAAGTGGTTCGTCACCATGAATGACTCAAGACCGGGGATGGGCAGTGAAACAATGTTGTCAGCTTCGAGTTCAGTTCCGGTCATGGCGAGTGCCAGATTGTGGCTCTCACCAGACTCAGGAATACCCATGGCGGCGATCATCTTCGTTGGCTGAATCTGGTACACATGCTGGCCAATGAAGTGACCCGAGCCAATGACGAGGATGCCGGCGCCAGCAAGAACCTTCAGGCCAAACTGCGCGGCTGGCTTCCAGAACTCGCGTGCTTCGACCTCGTTGTTGTTCTTCAGCGAGCGGACGATCCACCAGATCGAGATACCGGAGACCATGGCACCCGCAACCACGAGGGAGGCGGTAATGGTGTGCAGTACGGCGTAGAGGGTCGTCGTCGAGAAAATGACCTCGAGGAAGCCCGTCATACCATCGAGCTCTGCACGGCCCGTTTCGGGGTTGAGTACAGCGCCAACCGGATTTTGCATGAACGAGTTAGCGGCCAAAATAAAGAAGGCCGACATGTTGGTGCCAAGCGCGACCATCCAGATTGCGGCGGTGTGTGCCTTGGCGGAGATACGACCACGGCCAAAAATCCACACGCCGAGGAAGACCGACTCCATGAAGAATGCGAGGAGGGCCTCAAAGGCGAGGGGCGCGCCGAAGATGTCGCCAACGTAGCGTGAGTACTCCGACCAGTTCAGTCCGAACTGGAACTCCTGGACGATACCCGTTGCCACGCCTAGCGCGAAGTTAATGAGGAGGACTTTGCCGAAGAACTCCGACATGCGAAGGTACTTCGTGTCCCCACTACGCAGCCACTTGGTCTGCATAATTGCCACGAGTGGCGAAAGTCCGATCGTGAGCGGTACCAGGATGAAGTGGTACACGGTCGTAATGCCGAACTGCCACCGTGAAAGGTCTAGGACATCCACGTGTGTCACCTTTCCAAATGAGTGTGCCTCGAACCGTGCGAGTCCGAGCTTCAGCCGAAGCTGAAATGTCTTGTTTCTTAGGACGAACATCCCTGTGTTGCCCAAAGAGATGGTGCCAGTTTAACTCACACCCGTCCCTACGCGCGTCTCCAAAGACGGAATAGTTCCAGAGTGTGGAAAATCATGGCGGGGATCGGGGCCGTCGCACGAGCGTTTTTGGGACTAAGGTCCCCAGGGTTGAGTCTGTAGCGAACACGATAAATCGCCCACTGACACGCCCAGCCTGATGTGCAACAATAGGGAACGTGATCCGAGCGTGCATCCGCTCGGCGAACTCGCTGTGTGCGCCGCTGACGCGTTGCAGCCTGGTGGGTTCACTGATGAAGCTTCCGCGGCGAGGGCCGCGACTACCTCACGGTATCTGCGCAGATGCACGTAGAGCCGGCTAGGGGACTACCTATGGCAGAAAATGCCGAAAATAATGAGGGCGCCCCAATCGCGCCTATGACAGCGCTCTTGTTTCAAGAGCCAGATATGAGCCGAGCGATTCGCTCGCGCCGCGCCCGCCGTGAAGACGCGCGGCAAGACGATCCGAATCAGGGTGACAGTCAGTCCGTGCCCGATCGCGAGGACTCTGATAATCGATCGGGTCCGTCGGAGAAGGACGACGACGAAGATGCGACTCGCAAGCGTCGCCGCGGCAAGCGTGGTGGGCGTCGGAATAATGACGACAAGGCCGACGGGGACAAGAAGGATTCAGACGAAGCGTCGGACGAAAGTCGCGACGATTCCTCGGCAGACAATTCCGTAGCAAAGGAAGAAGCCCAAACCACGAGGCGCCGCACTCGCACCCGCCAGAGGCCGCGGAGGACGGACGATCGCGAGGAAGAGAAGGGCTCGTCGTCGACAGTGCGTCGGCGTCGTCGTTCGCCGAGTGCCTCTGGCGACGGAGTTACTGCCCCCAGGGGCTCGACACGCCTTGAAGCGAAGAAGCGCCGCCGTAAGGAAGGACGCCGCGCATCGCGTCGTCGGACCTCAATTTCAGAGTCCGAGTATTTGGCGCGCCGAGAAGCCGTGGACCGCACGATGCTCGTGCGTGAACAGGACGGCCTGAACCAGATTGCGGTTCTCGAAGATGGCGTGTTGGTCGAGCACTACGTGGCGCGCCACACCCAGACGTCCATGGTTGGAAACGTCTACCTTGGCCGTGTCCAGAACGTCCTGCCTTCGATGGAGGCAGCGTTCGTTGATATCGGCAAGGGACGCAACGCCGTGCTCTATGCCGGTGAAGTGAACTGGGATGCCGTGGGCATGAATGGCAAACCACGGAAGATTGAAGATGCGCTCAAGTCTGGCGATTCGGTGCTCGTGCAGGTGACGAAGGATCCGATCGGCCACAAGGGCGCTCGTCTTACCGGACAGGTAACGCTCGCAGGGCGGCATCTCGTGCTGGTGCCCAACGGCTCTATGACGGGTATCTCGCGCAAGCTTCCTGACAAGGAGCGCGCACGCCTTAAGAGCATTTTGAAGAAGGTCGTACCATCTGAGCATGGCGTGATCGTTCGAACGGCTGCTGAGGGTGCAACCGAAGAGCAGTTGCAGGGCGATGTGGATCGCCTCGTGAAGGCGTGGAAGGACATTAACGCGAAGTCGAAGTCCACGAAGAATGCGCCGTCGATCTTGAAGAGCGAGCCCGAGCTGGCTGTTCGCGTCGTGCGAGACATTTTCAATGAGGACTTCAAGGAGCTGAAGGTCTCTGGTGACGACGCGTGGTCAACGATTAACGACTACGTCAAGGAGCTCTCGCCGGAGCTCGTCGACCGCCTGGAGCACTGGACAGCCGACGAGGACATTTTCGAAGCCAGCCGCGTAGACGAACAGCTTGCGAAAGCGTTCGATCGTAAGGTATTCCTACCTTCGGGTGGCTCGCTCATTATCGAGCGCACCGAGGCCATGACTGTCATTGACGTCAACACGGGCAAGTTTACGGGGTCTGGTGGCACGCTCGAGGAGACCGTCACACGGAACAATTTGGAAGCTGCAGAAGAGGTTGTGCGCCAGCTGAGGTTGCGTGACATCGGCGGAATTATCGTCATTGACTTCATTGACATGGTGCTCGAAGAAAATCGTGACCTTGTGTTGCGTAGGCTTATCGAGTGCCTTGGCCGTGATCGCACGCGGCACCAGGTGGCAGAGGTCACTTCCCTTGGCTTGGTCCAGATGACGCGTAAGCGTGTTGGCCAGGGCCTAGTTGAGGCGTTCTCGACCCCATGTGAGTGCTGTGAGGGACACGGGTACATTACGCACGCGAATCCGGTGGAGCGCGGAGAAACGACCGAACAAAATCCCCGCACCAATACGCGTCGCCAGAGTGCAAAGAGTGAGCAGAGCCAGAAAACGAAGCAGAAGCAAGAGGAGCTGGATCCCAAGCAGGAAGAGGTTCGTGCCGCGCTTGCGAACATTGCCGCTGCACAAA
>JBHWRK010000163.1:0-4772 GCA_043426715.1 Trueperella sp.
CGGCTTCGTTGTACGGGAAGTCGTTGTCCGGGTCATACAAGTCCGCCAACGTTGCCCCTTGGTAGGACTCGCGCGCGTCGAGGACCGCCTGGGCGCAGGTCTCGATCCGTGCGATCGTGGTGTCGTCGGCGTTGGGCCAAATGAAGTTGTTGTAGACGACGCCTCCCGAGTAGCGGAAGCGGCCCTCCAACCGGCCGGCGACGCTGCGCATCCACGCGTTATGGAACGTCGAGTGCAGCACGCCGAAGTGGAAGCGATCGGCGTTGGGGATGAGGAACACAAGATCGCTTGCGAACGTATCCGGTGTGATCATGCCCATCGGGATGTAGCTGCGACGCTCCGAGGACACCTCAGGCACGACGATCGATGTCCCAGTCGGGAAATTTTCGACGTGGAACCGTGTTGGCGTGTCCGCAAGTTTTCTGGTGGGAGCGCTCTTGCTTGCGAGACGGAACTCGCGGACTGCTTGGACACGCTTATGTGCCAGCGGCATTTGTTTGAAGTCGGACGCTGATGCGTCTCCGAGCCACAGCACCCACCGCTCAAGGCCTCGGATGAACTCACGGGAACCGACCCAGCGGTGGAAGAGCTTTTCCGCGTACGGCTCCGCCGCGATGAACGCGTCCTTTAGCCGGATGGGTCCACTGGTATAATCACGAGCGGTTGCATTCCTCGCTCGGGCATATCCCGCCGATCGAGCACTACACCAACTACCAACGAGAAAACTACGCAGGCCTTCACGCCGCGTAACACGCCACTCTCAAAAATTCAGGCCGATTCAGTTGGCGACCGAGGACATGATCGACGCCCTCACGATGCTGCTCACGCTCGGCACCCTCAGCCTCGATACCGACCAAGGGGTGATTGCTCGTGCTCACTAGACTCTGGTCCCCAGCTTTCAAACACCACGGTGAGAAACGGCCGGTGATTGAGTTCCATGCCGGGCTGAACATCATCGAAGGCGCCGACGGGGCGCAAAACTCGATCGGCAAGTCCACCGTTCTGCAGATCGTCGACTTCGTCTACGGTGGCCGTGATTTCTTGAGCTCGGATGCGGTCACGATGGCCACGGCGGTACGACACCACGTCATCTATTTCACGCTGCGCATCCACGGCACTGACCGCCACTTCTCCCGCAACACCTCACGTCCTGGATTCGTCGCCACCTACCAAGACCCCGGCTGGACCATCCCCGGCGACGAGATGTCGATCGATGAGTACATGGGTTTCCTGCTCACCTCCTACGGACTCGACGAGGCAGGCACATCGTGGCGTGACCTGGTGGGCCGATTCTCCCGCGTGGATGAATCCGGGATTGCGATGCTCGACAAGCCCCTCGCCGCAGCCCCACGCGAGAGCGACAACAGCGGCGCGGCCGCGCTACTACGGTTGTTTAGTGCGTATGCGGAGATCGAGAAAATCCAGGACCGCTACGCGAAAGTGCGCAGCGAGGTCGATGCGCTAGATGCGATGGCGAAGGGCCAGTACTCGAACTACATCAAACTCACCAAAAGGACCGACCGTGACCGGGCAGAGCGTGAGCTCGCTGAAGCGAAGGCTGAGGCAACGCGTGTCCATCGACAGGCCGATCTTGACCTGTTCGATGCCGACCGCAAGGCCCGCCAAGAACAACAACTCCTCCGCGCCCAGCTGCGGCCCCTGACTGAGCAACTCGACCAGCTGACAGGGAAGCTGGCGTTCGTGGAAGACACCCTCGCCGGTCGCACTCGCATCACCACCGATGACCTCGAAGAGTTCTACACCTACTTCCCCCATGCAAACCGCGCGCACCCGGAAACCGTCGAGTACTACCACCATGCTCTCACCGGCATTCTCGGAGAACAGCTCACCGAACAACGCCGCTTCTACACCACCCAGGTCGAGGCGCTGAAGCGGGAAATCCGGGCACAGCAAACAAGGATCGTCTCGCTCGGCGAATCCGTGCAGCTCGATGACGAAACCTACCAACGCTCCCTCGAACTGCACACGAAGATCACCCAGCTTGACGAGCAGATCCGCACCTTCGACCACAACCAGAAGCTCAAAGAAGAACGCAAAGCCCTCAAGAAGGAGATCGAGGAAAGCATCCCCGCTACGCTCGGTGAACTCACCACGCAGATCAACGCCGAGATGCGAGACGTGATGGACGCCTTGTATCCGAGCGAACCGATCTTCACCTTCAAAGCCGTCGCCAAAGGCGTCTCCCTTCGACCGCAACGGCGACACCGGTTCCGGTGCGAAATTCAATCACCTCGTCGCTCTCGACATCGCCGTCTTGCGCTCCACACCGTTGCCGTTCCTCATCCACGACTCAGCCATCATCAAACTGATTGCGTTCGCTCCCGTCGCGGAACTCCTTGCCGTCTACACCAACACCGCAAACCTCACCAGCAGAGCGGGCGAGCCGAAGCAAGTGTTCTTCGCCTTCGATGCCACCAAGGCCTACGGCACCAAGGCCGAAGAACGCGTCGCCCCAGCCCAAGTCATCCGTCTAAACGAAGGCGCCGAGGCCCTCGACGGCTTCACCTGGAACACCGAAACCACCGTCCACCACGACCCACAGCCCAGCGAAGAAGGCCAGCGATGAAGATCAGCTTCAAACCCCTGTGGAAACTCCTCATCGACCGCAACATGACCAAAGAAGACGTCCGCCTCGCCACTGGTCTGTCCGCAGCCACCATTGCCAAGATGGGCAAAGACGGCAACGTCACCACAGAGGTTCTTGCCCGAATATGTACGGCATTAACAGTAGACATCCATGACATCTGCGAAGCCATCAAGGAGCCAAAGAAATGATCAGAAATACCAGCGAACACAACGAAGCCATTAAACCCAACGACTTCGAAATAGAACGGCTCCGCGCCGCCCTGCCCGAGTATTTCGACGGCGAGGGCAACTTCATGATTGACCGACTGCAACAGGCACTCCAAGACGGAGACGTCGATCTCACGCGCGAGGGATACGAGCTGAAATTCCTCGGCAAATCCTATGCGAAGTACCTCACCTCCACGAAGGCCGAAACAGTGGTTGTGCCAGACCTTGAGCACAACTCGAAACCTGAAAACAAGGACTCCGAGAACCTCTACATAGTCGGTGACAGCCTCGACGCCCTCAAGCATCTGCTCGGCTCCTACGCAGGCAAAGTCAAGTGCATCTACATCGATCCTCCTTACAACACGGGCTCTGACGGATTCGTCTACAACGACGACTTCGGCTTCAGCGCACCTCAACTCGTCGAAAAGGTCGGACTCACCGAAGATGAAGCCGAGCGAGTCCTTGACTTGCGTGGTAAATCGTCACATTCAGCCTGGCTCACCTTCATGTACCCCCGCCTGCGACTCGCAAAAGAACTCCTCGCGGACGACGGCGTCATCTTCACCAGTATTGATGGGAATGAATTCTCCAACCTTGACATTCTGACGACTGAGCTTTTTGGTGAAGCTAATAATGTTGCAACGTTTATTTGGCAAAAGAAGCGAGGAGGTGGTAACGATTCAGTCCATGTAGCTGTCGAACATGAGTATGTGGTAATGGCCTGCAAGTCTCTTGATAGTCTCCCACCGCTCTTTACACCGTATGACGAAGACTACCTTAAGCGATACAAGGAAGAGGACGAGTTTGGGCGCTTCTATTGGGACACCTTCAGGCGTAAGAGCGGGAAGCAATACTACCCGATTGTGTGTCCAGATGGCTCCGTCTTGGAACACGACGAAAACGGTTCGAGAATCAGTTGGCTTCGCGGCGAGAACACATTCAAGAAGAATCTGCGAGATGGTGAAGTTCGTTTTCAGCAGCGTTCAGATGGCACTTGGTCGGTACAGTTTAAGCAACGCCTTCCGCAAGGGAAAAAGCCTCGTTCTATCCTTGTCGATTACGGTACGACCTCGCAAGGCGCTAGTGACGTTGAAGAGCTTTTCGGCGTGAACGTTTTCGATAATCCAAAGCCGGTCAACTTGATTCAGTTCCTGATTGAATCTGTATGCGAGCCAGGCGATAGAGTCATGGATTTCTTTTCTGGCTCCGGCACTACAGCGCAGGCGGTATTGGCCGCATCGGCGCGGGGCATCTATGGACTGAGTTACACATTGGTTCAAATTGATGTCGAGATTTCTCCTGACCGGTCTGAAGAATCTCGCAACGCCGCGAACAGGGGCTTTACAACAATAGACCAAATTGCTAGAAAGCGAATCAATAAGGCGGCGGAGAAGATCAAGGCTGAAACTGGCGCGGATATCGATTATGGTTTCAAGCTTTACAGGCTGAACGAACCTTCTGGTGGGGTTCTTGACGATCTGTTGGCGTTTGACCCGGAGCAGGGCGACACGTTACTGGCCGCCGATTATGTTTCAAAATTCGACCTAAACGGTACGCCCGGGCATGACACGGTGTTGGCGACGTGGCTGGTGGAGGATGGTCACGGTCTGGCCACCGCCGCACAAAAGGTCACCTTGTCTGGCTACGACCTGGATGTGTACGGAGATTCTGCTTATATCATCTCGCCGGGTTTGACGAGTGATGATGTGGTAGAGCTTGTTCGCCTGCTTGAGAATGGGGATCTTGCGGTTTCTCGTGTTGTGGTGTTTGGGTATTCGGTCACGTTCGGTGTGATGCACGAGTTGAAGAAGAACCTCTCGGTGCTGAAATCTGGTCGTACCGTGTCTGTGATTGAGAGGCTGTAGAGCGATGCAGATCAGGCTACAGACCCTTGAGCACCAACAACGGGCGTTGACGGCGATTACCCGTGTTTTTCATGGCGTGGATTTCGATTCTGG
>JBHWRK010000164.1:0-3429 GCA_043426715.1 Trueperella sp.
TATGTGCTGCGAGGAACGGCGCTCCTACGGTTGATGTAACGAGGGTGGTCATCGCCGAAATATCTTCTGACGTACGAGCTGCGGCCTCAGTAATTGTGTCTAGCTTCTTCACCTGGACGTTAGCCTCGGCCACGGTCTGTGCGGCCTGGTCGATCGCCGGGAGCGTGTGTTCGGTTAACTCGCGAAGCGATTCCGTCAGCCGATCGAGCACACCGGACAATTTCCGCAGGGGCCTGATCGAGAAGTAAACAAGAACGAGGAAGCCAAGAGCGGCCAAAAGGCCCGCTATCTGCCCAAGAGTAATATCTGCCATGTGACTAGCCTACCGGGATATGACAACGCGCCACGGCTTGGCCGCGGCGCGTTGTACTGATGAAGACTTAGCGCGAGTAGTGCTCAACGACGAGCTGGACGTCGCACGTAATCGGAACTTCGGCGCGCTTGGGTCGGCGCACGAGCTCGGTACGGAGCTTCGTCAGATCGACATCAATGTACTCGGGGACCGCCGGCAGGACATCAGCGTGCTGGCCCTGAGCTGCCACCATAAATTGCGGCGAGGTCTGCGAGCGCGGTTTGACCTGGATGATCTGACCTGGCTTGACGCGGTACGAGGGCCGATCAACGATCTTGCCATCCACCATCACGTGGCGGTGGACAACGACCTGACGTGCCTGAGCGATGGTGCGCGCGAAGCCCGAACGGAGAACGAGAGCGTCGAGACGCATCTCGAGAAGCTCAATGAGGTTCTCACCGGCGAGGCCTTCCATCTTGCGGGCCTCGTTCCAGGTCTTGCGCAGCTGTGCTTCGCGAATGCCGTACTGGGCGCGCAGACGCTGCTTTTCCTTCAGACGAATCGAGTAATCCGAATCCTTGACACGGCCACGACCATGTTCACCAGGACGGTAGGGGCGGCGCTGCATCAAGCGCTCCGCCTTTGGGGTTAATGGGATACCAAGGGCGCGCGACTCGCGCACCGACTTCCGGCTACGGTTTTTGGCCATGTAGAAACTCTCCTGTCGACTCATGGCACGCACTGAACTGTGCGCGGGACCAACACAAACGGCTAAGGTCCCAGGGGTTTCACTCCGATCGGAGTGCGTTACTTCGGCGAAGCAACCGCTCTAGAGTAGCACTACTCCTCCTGAAGAATCGCCCTCACCCTAGCCATTCTGGACGTGATATTGGCCTCGTAACCTCGATTGAGCGGCTCGTAGTAGACCGTGCCTTCTAATTCATCAGGCAGATACTGTTGGGAGACGACTCCAGAATCGTAGTCGAACGGATACTTGTAATCGGCGTCCTTCCCAGTTTGTTCCGCGGCTATTCGCGAGGATTTGACGGACTTATCTCGCAAGTGGACGGGCACGGCGCCGATCTTGCCGGCCCGCACGTCCGCGATTGCTTTGTTGATCGCAACGTAGGCACGGTTTGATTTTGGCGCAGTGGCAAGGTGCACTACGGCCTCTGCCAAAATAATTCGCGCCTCGGGCATCCCCACTAATGCGACAGACTGCGCTGCTGCCGTGGCCGTCTGGAGGGCGGATGGATCGGCCATCCCAATATCTTCCGCCGCCGAAATCATGAGGCGCCTAGCCACGAATCGCGGGTCCTCTCCTGCCTCAAGCATTCGGGCCAAATAGTGCATCGCCGCGTCCACATCCGAGCCCCGAATAGACTTGATGAATGCCGAAATGACGTCATAGTGTTGATCGCCGTCCCGATCGTAACGCACAGCGTAGGCGTCGACCGCGGCTTCGACGTCGTCAATCGTCAGGCTGTCGGACGTAACCGCAGCCTCCAAAATCGTCAGCGATCTACGCCCGTCATTACCAGCGAGGCGGACGATTTCGGCCACGGCGTCGCCGTCAGCCCGTACCTTGCCGTTGTACCCCCGCTCGTCTTCGAGCGCACGGCGGACGAGACTGTCGATGTCCTCGTCCGACAGTGGATGAAGGGTAAGTAACAGCGAACGCGACAAAAGCGGCGAGATGACGGAGAACGACGGGTTTTCGGTGGTCGCCGCGATGAGAATGACCCAGCCGTTTTCGACAGCAGGTAGCAACGCATCTTGCTGCGTCTTCGAAAAGCGGTGGACCTCGTCGATAAATAGGACTGTTTCTGTTCCGTAGTTGACGAGGTGACCTTTCGCATCATCGATCACAGCTCGCAGTTCTTTGACACCTGCCGACACGGCGGATAATTCAACGAACCGCCGATCACCTTGGCGCGCGACGAGGTAGGCAAGAGTCGTCTTTCCAATTCCAGGCGGTCCCCAAAGAAAGATCGACGACGGCGCTCCGCCATGACCTGGCTCGATCAGCCTGCGTAGTGGTTGGCCTGGCCCCAGCAGGTGACCTTGACCGACGACCTCGTCCACTGTGCGCGGCCGCATACGCACGGCAAGGGGAGCCGACGCATCGACGGGTGTGCCGTGTTCGTTGACTGAAGCCTGATCGAAAAGATCCATGGCGTTAGTCTAACCATCTGTACCGACAGACCACTTTTTCACCCGGCGCGATGGCATTTTATGTGGTACCCCGGTATCGGCTACCTTTGTAGGTCTTGACACTTAGGCAACCATGATTAGCATCCTGTGCGGGGCTCGAGTGATCCGGCTATCAGTGAATAAACAGGCGATTTTCACAACGCAGGAGCATAATAGTTATATCTGATGAGAAAGGTTCGCCCATGTTCGATTGGTTGGGGCACACAATTGCCCGTCGTCCAAAGTTCTTCGTACTCGGCTGGCTCATTGCCCTCATTCTTGGCGGCATGGCAGCCTTATGGGGTTTTGGGGACGGTAGCTTGTTTGCACGCATGCAGTCCTCCGAATCGATGGTGCCTGATTCCGAATCAGACGCGGTTATCACTAAGACCACTGAGGAATCATCTCGCGAATCAGCGGTCATCGTGGTCACCGGCGTGGATGCGGCTGACGTGACGAGTGAGCTCGACGCGCTACGCACCGAACTCGAAGCAATCGATGGTATCGAGGAGGTGGTCGATCCCATCGCGATCGACGAGCAATTCACAACGGCAACACAAGAAGCGATTGACGACGCCGTCGCACAGGCTCTCACCGACAACGAGGCGACGATCCAAGAAGCAGCTGACGGAGCGGTTGTCCAAGCCGAACCGCAGATTCAAGAGGCCATCGCTGGAGCGGTCGCTCAGGCAGAACCAGATATTCAGGCAGCCATTGACGGCGCGGTTTCCCAAGCCCAAGCAGAAAATCCCGGTGTTCCCGCAGAGATTCTCGCTCAGCAGATCGCACCAGAGGTTCGCGCCCAAGCCACTGCCGAGGTCGAGGCGCAAGCTCGGGAGGCTGCGACGGCCGAAATCCAAGCTCAAGCACGCGATGCTGCGATCGTCGAGATTGAGAGCCAGGTTCGTGCGGCGGCCGAGGAAGATGCTTCCGCCACACCCAAC
>JBHWRK010000165.1:0-8689 GCA_043426715.1 Trueperella sp.
GCTCTCTTGTCATCAATATCCGTCACATTGCGCACGAACGTTACGTCATAGCCGCTGCGGCGTAGCCAACGTGCGAGGACGTCAAACGCCATCGCGGCCCGCATGTGGCCGATGTGCGGGGCAGACTGCACCGTAGCACCACACAGATAAATGCCGACCTTGCCCGGCTCAATCGGCTCAAACTCGCGGAGGGATTTGGACTTCGAATCAAAAATCTTCACACCATCACAATAACGGGTATCAACAAATCGCGCCCATTTGCTCACAGCGGAGTCAAACATGCCACAATCATGGAGTGGAACGACGCACATTTTTGAGGTTGTTAGCAGTTGCTGGGTTGGGCGTTTTAGGCGCCTGCACGCAGGGGTCACAATCGACGACGCCGTCCCCCGAGACGTCTAGTCCGTCGCCTTCTCCTAGCACGACTTCCCCGCCACGCGATCCGCTGCCTGCCGGACCGGTTAATGCCCTGTTCTTTGGCACGGATTCGCGGGAGGAGGGATCGTTTGACGGGTTGTCGGACACAGTCGTGCTCGTGCAGCTGTCCGAGGATCGCGAGCGCATGACGTTCGTTTCCGTAGCGCGCGATACCTACGTGCCTGTGGGCAGTGGGTGGGACAAGATCAATGCGGCGTTCGAGTACGGCGGTGAACCAATGCTCACCCAGACCGTGTCCAACCTGTTTGGCGGGATCGACATTCCGATCACCGCGCAGGTGAACTTCGGTGGGTTCATTGCGATCACGCGTTGGCTCAAGGGAATTACTGTGGATAACGTGCACGCCTCGTCCACCACTGTGCTCTCGACCGGGCGCGTGCTGGAATTCCCCGAAGGTGAGATCACGCTCGAGAATTCAGATGCACTGATTTATGCGCGTCAACGCAAGGGCCTGCCCAATGGCGACCTGGATCGTACGGAACGTCACCGCGCGCTGCTGACGGGTATCACGAAGGGCCTGCAAAAACTGGCGAAAACGCCCGAGACGTTCAACGAGATCGGTGTGGAGTTGTTCAAGAGTGCCAAGGTAACGGGCCCGATAACCGAAGCCGACGTTCCTGATCTCATCAACCCGCTCATGGAGATTGACGCCTCACGAATCGTCTCACTCATGGTTCCTATTCGGTGGTTCGACATGGTCAACGGCAAATCCGTGAACCGCATGGACGAGGCACAGATGGCCGAGCTCATAGACGCACTCAACGCGGGACCAGACGCCATCGACACCTACGTAGACACCTACGGGACCTCGACTGATCCGACCGGTTGATGAACACGTGCAACTCGTGGCGCAGGTTACCTGAGGCTACAGCCAGTCGGCTCGCTTCATCACCACGTAGAGAGTGCCCGCTGAGGCGACGATGAGTCCGATCGAGAACCACACGCCCCAGGGCTGCGCGAAACCAAGATACGGAATGTTTTGGCCGAACCAGCCGGTGATAAACGTGGGCACGGCGATGATTGCCGCCCAGGCCGCGAGTTTCTTCGTCACGACATTAAGCCGGGAGTCTTGAAGTTGAAGCTGGGTGACGACGAGCGAGTTCACCATGTCGCGCAGGGAGTCGGACCATTCGGCGGCGCGAAGCACGTGGTCCTCGAGGTCTTGGAACCACGGGTCGGGGCGATTGCCATAGAAGTGCCGGATGAGCCCCACCACCACGTCTCGCATCGGCAGGATGTGACGCCGCATGATGCCCAGCTCCTTGCGCACGGCATATGCCTTCCCCGAGAAGTCTCGGGGCACTGGCCCGTCGGTGGAAAAGAGCTCTTCTTCGAGGTCCTCGAGTAGATCGTCATAAATCTGGATGGCGTCAAAGTGTCCGTCCACCACCCAGTCAAGCAGCCCGTGGAGCACGACCTCAGGCCGCATTTCTTTCCGGCCGCGTATCTCACCATCCACGCGATCCATGACGGCTTCGATATCGAAGGCGTCGTCCAGTCGAATTGTCACCAACGCATGGTCGAGCAAAAAGCCGGAGATCCGGGACGACTGGAGCCGGCCGCCGTCGTCACACTCCTCGCATACCCGCAGGGCGTAAGTGACGAACGAAATGTGGTCGTTCGTGTACGTCATTATTTTCGTACGCTCGTGGGGCGCGAGCGCGTCCTCGACACCGGTGGGGCTCAAGCCGAGTTCGGCGGCGAGTTCGGACAAATGGGTGTGGTCGGGTGATTCCAAATCGATCCAGACGAGGTTTTCGGGATTTTTGATCACCTTGGCGCACTCTGCGACGGTTTGTGGGCGCTCGCCGGAATGCGGGCCCCAGACCCGAATCGAGATGCCAGACATGTCCGTCGTCATGGTTGTCATAGTTTAAGGATAGGCCAGAGGCCACCAAACCCGGCGCTGTTTACCATTCCGTAGGTAAATCCAAGTAGCTTATGGTTATGACTGTTGCACCTGAGACACCCGTACCAACCCCAGATACGCCGGAGCCAACGCGCCGGATTTTCACAAAGAAGGTCTGGGCGTGGGGAATGTGGGACTGGGGGTCGGCGGCGTTTAACGCTATAGTCACTACCTTCGTGTTCTCCGTCTACCTGACGAACGCCGAGCTATTCGGCCCGGCCGCCAACCAGCGGCTCGGCTACGTGCTTGCAATTGCGGGCTTAATCGTAGCCGTCGTGGCGCCCGTGCTCGGGCAGAGCGTGGACCGGTCTGGAAAGTCCGGCACCGTCATGCGGATCACCACGTTACTTACCGCGCTCATCACCATGTGTCTCTACTTTGTGTCACCTGGCGAGGCGCAACTCTGGCTCGGCCTGTTCCTGCTGGCCGCCGGCAACATCGCATTCGAGACCGGCTCAGTGGTCTACAACGCGATCATCACGGATATCTCATCGTCGTCGAACGTAGGGCGGGTTTCAGGCTTCGGTTGGGGGCTGGGCTACATCGGCGGCATCGTGCTGCTTTTCATCCTGTTCGTCGGATTCATTAATCCCGACGTCGGTTGGTTCGGTGTGACCAGCGAAAATGGCCTGAACATTCGCGTGTCCATGCTCGTGGCGGCGCTGTGGACGCTCGTTTTCTCGGCGCCCATGCTCTTCATGTTCGGGAACAAACCGCCCCGCACCGACATGCCGAAACTCGGCGTGGTGGGCGCATACAAGCAGCTCTTCGCGTCGATCCGTCACCTGTGGAACACGGATCGACCGGTCGTATGGTTCCTACTCTCGTCTGCAATCTATCGAGACGGACTGGCAGGCGTTTTCTCTTTTGGCGCGGTACTGGCCGCCGCGGCATTCGGCTTTGAGGCCAGTGAAGTAATCATCTTCGGCATCGCCGCAAATCTTGTCGCAGGTATCGCCACAATCGCGTTCGGCTGGCTCGACGACATGCTGGGTGCACGCACTCTCATCATCGTTTCGCTCCTCTCAATGGTTGCGTGCGGAGTGATCATCTTTTTCTTCCACGACGGTATGGGTAGCCTCTCGCCCAAGATGGTCTACTGGATCTTTGGTCTCATGCTCTGCGTGTTCGTTGGCCCCACGCAGTCCGCTTCGCGCACCTATCTTGCTCGGATCGCTCCACCGGGCGACGAGGGAGAGATCTTCGGCCTCTACGCCACGACTGGCCGCGCCGTCTCCTTCCTCTCGCCGTTCATGTACTCGACGGCAATCACACTCGGCGCCGCTGCGATGGGCATCCCGCTCAACGAGGCCGCATACTTTGGCATTGTTGGCATTGCGATCGTCCTGCTCGCAGGGCTCATTAGCTTCCTGCCGGTCAAGGCTCAGCCCAATTACGGGCAACAGATAGACGCCTAGCACCAACCCGCTCAAGGCAACGTCGCCCCTTGTCGCGTCGATTCCGCCGGTTCTTGTACTGAGTATTCGGTAGGGAAATGTGGTCATCTTGCCTCAAGGACGCCGATCTCTTGTTCCTCGAGCACTCGGCATTCATTCAAAAACCTTCACATCTGCTTGCCGAACACCTGAAAAACGCGTTGTTAACAGTGGCAGGACCTTGGGCCCCGCGCGGCTAGCGGTGGATTTCCACCTTAATGTCGAGTGTGCGGGTATCGCCCGGCGCGATCGAGACGCGATTCTTCTCCTCCGGTCGGTTGAGCATGTCCGCCATGACGGTGCACGGCTCAAGAGCAACCGACATCCCAGCATCGCGTGCCAGCTGGCGACCGGTGAAGATATGAAAGTTCGACCTGCACGGAGTCGCGGCCGCATTCGGCTGCGCCGCCGAGCCGGTGCCTGACCGGACTGAGCCGTCCCCGGCTGTATCCGTGCGGCTCAGACCCATCGCGACCTCCACGCCGTAACCGAGGCCAGTGTCTAGGTATGCGTGAGCCATGTCGTCATCATCGTTGTGGAGGCCAGTAAAGGCCATGTCGAGGTCAGGATGGAGGTTAACCTCGTGGAGCACGTCTGATTCGGGTAGCCACTCTGGCGCGAGTTCGAGTGTGCCGTGTGCGACGGCGGCGGTGGCCGCCCGCGGGTCACCCTTCCTGTCAGACTTGATCGGCTTGAAGGCTCCGAGTGCAGGAAGTGGAACGAGGTCGTCGCCCACGACGATACGATGCGTGGCGGGAACCCAAGCCCTCGCTTTCGCGATCGACTCGACCTTGAAGTAGGGATGCCATCCAAGACCGATCGGAATGTCTCGTTCCGAATCATTTCGGGCGGTCAAACTGATTCGCAGGATACCGTTCTGAGAAATGTCGTACCGGACCCGCACCTCGATCGGGCCAGGGTAGCCGGGAGCGTCGTCGAGCGTGGTCACAAGATCGATGTGGTCGGCCTCTACGTCTACGTCAGCGTCCCGATTCGCACGGTCTTCGAGCTTGCCTGCCACGATAAAGTCGTGGTCGCACACGTAGCCGTGCAAGCCGTGCGGGCTGAGCTCGCGGACGTCACGCAATGTACCTTCGTCGTCCCATTCATTGTTCGCAATTCTATTCACCCAGGGGACGAGTAAGCAGTTGCGATAGCCGTCGAGGCACTCGTATTCGTGGATAGTTTCGTAGCCGTCCAAGATGGAGTGACCGAGGCCCGGATCCCAGCTGAAGATCGTAGCGCCGCGCCTATGTAGCGTGAGACGTTGGGTGCCGTTGGTTAGGTGAACTAGCATGGGGCTCCTTCGACGTGCCAGACGTAGATTCGCCGTGCGGTAGGAATGGTGCCAGTCTAATGCCTACCTTTGCCATAACCGTTGCTAAATCGTCCTCCGGGTGTGCCACTGATGGGTTTGCCGTTTCGCGAATCGTTCGTTCACGGGGACGAGAGCGGGAGTCGACTCCCTCGGCCTGCGGGTCATTCATTTTTTCGTCGGATCTAGCTTCGCGTGCATTCTCGCCCGGTTCGGAATCAACATTTGGGACCTTGCAGGCCTGCACCGATGAAACAACGCTTGCACCTAGTGGATTCACAATCTTAAATGTGTGGGTGTGGGATCTTTGCCACGAGAGAATTCCGGGGTCGGTGACGGTGTGCTTCGGGTCTACGGCCTATTATGCGAGCCGCATGCTCACGCCGAGACATGGTCCTTTGGCAGTCGAACGGATAATCTAGCGAGTCACGAGAGCTGTAGCGATTGCAGCCAAGCCTTCGTCGCGGCCCGTAAATCCCATACGGTCTGACGTAGTGGCAGAGACGACGACGGGCGCCCCCACAATCTCACTCATCACAGCTTCGGATTTCGCCTTGCGAGGCGAGAAACGTGGTCGCTGGCCAATGATCTGTACGGATACGTTCGAGATATCCCACCCAGCCTCACGCACGAGTTTCACCGATTCGCGCAGGAGCGTTTCGCCAGAGGCTCCATCCCATTCAGGGCGACCCGTACCGAAGATCGTTCCGAGTTCGCCGATGCCTGTGGCCATGAGGAGTGCGTCGCAGGCGGCGTGAGCGGCGACATCAGCATCCGAGTGGCCAATCAATCCCGGCACGCCCTCCCATTTGAGGCATCCGAGCCAAAGGGGACGCTCCGGATCGTTGGAAAACTTATGTGCATCAAATGCGGTGGCAACGCGGATCGTCATTGGTCACCTTTCACTGGTCAGATCGGGATTTCAACAACATCTCGGCCACGACGAGGTCCCATGGTGTGGTCACTTTCATCGCCTCGTGCGAGCCTTCCACCAGCACAACCGGCTTGCCGATCGCCTCGATCAACGCTGCATCGTCGGGGGCGGCGCTCGCTTCATCGGCGCTCATGGCCTCACCAGCCCGATGCGCCTCGCGCACGAGTTCCGTGCGAAAACCCTGCGGGGTCTGCATGGCACGTAGAACAGCACGATTCAACGTGCGCTCAACAGGTTCGATTGGCGGGTAGCTTGACGACTCGGCCGGCCCGACTTCCTTGATCGTGTCGGCCACCGCGAGCGCGGGCACAACCGCGTCATGGCCCGTTTCGAGGGCGGCAACCACGCGATGAATGACGGAGACCGGCGTTAGTGCCCGGGCGGCGTCGTGAATTAAGACGAATTCTGAATCGACGGCAGCCAGACCATTGGCTACAGAGCCCTGCCGAGTCGCGCCACCAGGAACGAGCTCAGCGCTCACTCCCCCGGCGTCCAGTGCGGCGGCAAACTGTTCGCGCGCCTCATTACCGGGCGGGATTGTCACGACAACATGATCAATGCCAGCTGCATACACGCCTCGGACGGCATGAACAATTAGTGGAACGCCGCCAAGCTCGACGAGCGCCTTCGGCACGCTAGCACCTAGCCGCGTGCCAGACCCGGCACCCGCGATGACTGCGGAAACGCGCCCGCCCATATCTACGCCGACTTACTCGGCAGATTCAGCCGACTCGGCGTCCGGGTTCTCGATGCCCATGACGTCGTGCAGGAGATCAACTGCCTCTTCGTCAGTGACCTCGCGTGCGAGCGCCACCTCGGAACCGAGGATCGTCAACGCCTGGCCGAGCATGCGCTTCTCACCAGCGGATAGGCCACGGTCAACATTTCGGCGCGAAAGGTCGCGAACGACCTCTGCCACCTTGTTGACGTCACCCGAGGTCAGCTTCTCGCCATTCGCCTTGTATCGACGTGACCAGTTCGACGGCTCCTCGACGTCCGTCTCACGCAGCACATCAAAGACCTTTTCGAGTTGCTCCTCATTCGAGACGTCACGAAGGCCGACCACCTCAATGGACTCCTCGGGAACCTGAATCGTCAAGTCGCCCTGCAAAATGTGGAGCGTCAGGTAAGTGCGCGTTTCGCCGCGCATCGTCTTTTCGGAGATGTCCTCGATATACGCCGCACCGTGGTGCGGGTAAATGACGGTCTCGCCAATCTTGTATCTCGACACTAGGGGATCACTCTTCCTTTGTAGCTGATTCCCTATTCTACCACTGCCCTCCGACACCGATCTCGCCTCCCGGTTTCGCCCATAAAGTAACGGCGACGGTTGCGCGACGCCGTCACTCAGGAGTCGAGACGAGCTTGTAACCCAGCCCGCGCACGGTGAGCAACGCTGTCGGGTTAGAGGCCTCTACCTCGATCTTCGAGCGGAGGCGCTTGACGTGAACGTCGAGCGTCTTGGATTCGCCGATATAGTCAAGACCCCAGATGCGGTCAAGAATCTGCCCGCGGGTAAGCACGCGATCAGGGTTTCGCATGAACATTTCGAGCAACTCGAACTCGCGCAACGGCATTTTGATTTCTTCGCCGGCCACGCGTACCACGTGCGCGTCTTGGTCCATTTCGATGCGGCCAACCGTCAGCACGTCCGATTCCTCGTCCACCTCCGGCACCTCGGCTATGCGACGCAGGATCGCTCGGATGCGGGCCACGAGCTCGCGGTAGGAGTATGGCTTGGTCACGTAATCGTCGGCACCGATCTCGAGCCCAACCACCTTGTCGATCTCAGCATCCTTAGCAGTGAGCATGATGATCGGAATGTTCGACTCCTGCCGAATCTTTCGGCACACCTCGTTGCCGCTCATCCCCGGAAGCATGAGGTCAAGCAACACCAGATCCGGCTCGGCCTTATCAAAGGCGGCCAGTGCGCTCGGCCCGTCGGCCGTCGTCGTCACCTTGTACCCGTCGCGCTTCAAGTTGAACTCAAGCATGTCGCGGTAAGTGGGTTCGTCTTCTACAACAAGAATGTGGGTCATGGTCTCTCCCCGTTGGTAGCACCAACGTCGTCATTACGCGCAACAGCGTCCGGGAACGCCTCTGGCGAGGACGCCGAAATCGGGCCCGTTGCTGGCTGGAAAGCTTCGGGCAGGATCATCGCAAACGTCGATCCTTGGCCCTTCTGGCTCCATAGTTTGATGCGCCCGCCGTGGTCAGCGGTCACGTGTTTGACGATGCTCAGGCCGAGGCCGGAGCCGCCAGTTTCACGGGAACGAGCGCGGTCGCCCCGGTAAAATCGTTCGAAAATTCGCTCGCGAGCTTCGGCTTGGATTCCTTCTCCAGCGTCGACGACGGCGATGTGCACCTCTCCCGAATCCGAACTCACAGCCACAGAGACTTGGCCGTGGGGATGCGAATAGCGCACAGCATTGTCCAGCAGGTTGCGCACGGCCGTTGTCAGCAGGCCGCGGTCGCCGTAGACACGAAGGCCCGTCTCGCCACCGGAGAGGAGTTGTATACCGCGGGCATTGGCCTCAACTCGGATGCGGTCGAGTGCGTCCTGGACAATGTCATCCACCTCGACGAAGTCCGAATCGGCGAGCACGTTCGCGTCCTGGAGGCGGGAAAGCTGGATGATCTCTTGGACGAGGGTGGCA
>JBHWRK010000166.1:0-4514 GCA_043426715.1 Trueperella sp.
TCCTATCAAGGTCAAGGGAATCTCGCTCGGTGCGGCGGCAGTTTTGTTCATTGCGATCGCGGTCTCGGCGTGGGGCGCATCCATGGGAATCGATGTCATCGTGCCGCATGAAATTGGCGCGCTGGGCCTCGCTCTCTTCGCTTTCACGATCGGCAACAACTCCGGCCCCTCGTTTTTTGAAAACGTGAAGAAGGCAGTCGGCCCGATGGTGTCTCTTGTCCTTCTTTACGGCGCGGTCGCCGCGATCGGTTACGCGGTGGGCACCTTCGTTTTCGACATGGATATTGCCCTCATCGCGGGAACCTTCGCGGGCGCGGTCACGAACACGCCAGCACTCTCCGCAGCAGGTGAAGCGGCTGGCGATCCCGCCACTGCCACCGTCGGCTACTCAATTGCCTATCTGTACGGCGTGATTGGCATGCTGGCCGCCGCCTTCCTCGCACTGCGTAAGGCACACGAAGACACTGACAAGCCAGAGCCCGTCACGCACGTGACCCTGCGCGTGGACCGTGACGACCAACCCCGCCTCGGCGAAATCCTCGGCTTGCTCAAGGGGCAAGTTGAAGTCTCGCGCATGCGCCGCGGCGAAACCGGCCCGATATGGATTCCCACCCGCAACGACATCCTCGAAGAGGATGACCTCATGACCGTTGTGGGCACCACCGCCGATCTCGGTCGTCTCGAAGAATTCGTCGGTCACCGTTCATCGCACTCTCTGCGTGCGGATCGGCGTTTTCTCGACTTCCGGCGTATCACCGTTTCCGAGCCCAAGCTTGCTGGCATGACGATCGCAGAACTCGATAACGTCCTCAGCGAGAAATTCGGCGCGACCGCCTCGCGTATCCGCCGCGGCGATTCCGACCTCCTTGCGATCCCAGACTTCATGATCGAAATGGGCGACCGCATTCGCGTTATCGGGCCCACCTCCAATATGAAGGCCATTTCGCGCTTCTTCGGCGATTCCTCGAAGGGCCTCACGGACATTAACCCGGTGGCCCTTGGACTCGGCATCGCCCTCGGTATGGCCATCGGTACGGTGAAGATCCCACTTCCAGGTGGCTCCGGTATGGCCATCGGTGCCGCAGCAGGCGCGCTGATCGTTGGCCTGATCTTCGGCCGCCTCGGCCGCATCGGTGGCCAAGTCACGGCCCTGCCGAACACCACGGGCACAGTGCTCGCCGAAACCGGTCTCCTCCTCTTTCTGGCTCAGGCAGGCACGAACGCGGGTGCGCAGATCCTCGTGGCATTCTCATCCGGCACCTGGATCGAGATACTTATCCTCGGCGTTATCATGACGACGGCCTTGGCCGCCGGCCTCTTCTTCGTTATGCGCGGTCTGTTTAAGATCGGCGCTACGCAGTTCTCCGGCATGCTCGCCGGCGCGCAAACCCAGCCCGCCGTGCTCGCCTTCGCCAACTCGCGCACCGCCGCCGACCCGCGCGTGGCCCTTGGTTATGCCCTCGTCTACCCAGTGGCGATGATCGGCAAGATTCTGGTAGCTACCGTCCTCGGCTCTCTCTAGTGCTGGTAGTTTTGCGCGACGGCGCTATACCGCGCTATACCGAGGCGCGTCTCCGGGCGAGTGCAACGGCTGACAGTTAAATGGCTGAGCGCGTTCAGTAAAACCGGGTCTGTCGGGGCCTCTCTGGCTTCGGAATGCCCCCAGATTATTGAAGGTGTTGGGGCCGATAGCGTCGGTTGAACCGGGATGGCGGGAGACCGCGTCGAATGGCTGGCGGTGGGATGCGACTTGACGACCGCATCCCACCGCATGCCTCGTGAGATGCGTTCGCCATCCAAGACCATTATCCACACTGTGAGACGGGTTGGAAATAATTTGGAGGCCTCGTGTTATCGGGCTACGCTGTCAACCATGACGAACCTCCTCGTAGTAATTAACCAGCGCACCAACAGGTAACGCTGTCCTGTGGTGCGCCCCTCGGAACACTCGAGGGGTTTTTTATTGCCCAGACGGCACAGCACGTAGGAAGCACACGCATAGGAAACGGTTACTGCTCGGATGATCGTCACACTCAACTCAAGGAGGAACAATGGCTAAGGCGCCAACCCCGCCCAAGGTCAAGGACACGTCGCCAACGACGATCCGTGAAAAGGCCACCGGTGCAAGCGCAGTCATCCGCTCGCTCGAAGAGCTGGGAGTGAAAGAAGTCTTCGGTCTCCCAGGAGGAGCCGCACTCCCTTTATATGACGCGATTTTCCAGTCAGACAAGATCCGCCACATCCTCGTGCGCCACGAGCAGGGCGCAGGCCACGCGGCAGAGGGTTACGCGGTATCAACGGGCGAGGTCGGCGTATGTATTGCCACCTCGGGCCCGGGCGCATCGAACCTCGTTACTACGTTGCTCGATGCTTACCTCGATTCCGTCCCGCTTGTTGCGATCACCGGACAAGTTGGCGCAAACCTCATCGGAACTGACGCCTTCCAAGAGGCAGACATCATCGGCGCCACCATGCCGTTCGTTAAGCACTCCTTCCTTATTACCGATGCCGATGAGATTCCGGCACGCATGGCCGAGGCCTACCACCTCGCGAAGTCCGGCCGCCCCGGACCTGTCCTCGTGGACGTCACAAAGTCGGCGCAAAACGATCCATGTGAGTTCGTCTGGCCACCCAAGATGGACCTTCCTGGCTACAGCCCACAGACCAAGCCGTCCCTGCGCATGGTTCGTGAGGCCGCCCGCCTGATCGCTGGCGCTCAAAAGCCCGTCCTCTACGTCGGTGGCGGCGTTGTCCGTTCCCGCTCGCACGAAGCACTCGCACAGTTCGCAGAGATCACCGGCATTCCGGTTGTTACCACGTTGCAGGCCCGCGGCGCCTTCCCAGACGCACATGAGCAGCATCTTGGTATGCCCGGCATGCACGGTACGGTTCCCGCGGTCGCAGCTCTGCAAAAGTCGGACCTGCTCATCACGCTCGGCGCACGTTTCGATGATCGCGTCACCGGCAAGCTCGACGACTTTGCCCCCGACGCCAAAGTTATCCACGCAGACATCGACCCGGCAGAATTCGGCAAGAACCGTGCAGTCGACGTCGCCATCCAGGGAGACCTCGCTCAAATCATCCCCGCCCTTGCGGATGAGATGGAACCGACCTACGAGCAGTACGGCAAGCCGGAACTTACCGAATGGTGGGCGTTCCTCAACCACCTGCGTGATACCTACCCGGTTGGCTATGAGGAGCCAGATGACGGGCTCATGAGCCCGCAGTACGTGATCGAACGTCTTGGCGTGCTTGCCCCGGATTCGGTCTTCACCACCGGCGTTGGCCAACATCAAATGTGGGCCCAGCAGTTCATCCCGTGGAAATTCCCGGGCCAGCTTGTCACCTCGTGTGGCGCTGGAACGATGGGCTACGGCGTTCCGTCTGCGATGGGAGCCCAGGTGGGCAACCCCGACAAGGCGGTGTGGTGCATCGACGGCGACGGCTCGTTCCAGATGACCAATCAAGAGCTCGCCACCTGCCGAATCAACGACATTCCGATCAAAGTTGCTTTGATCAACAACTCGTCGCTCGGAATGGTCCGCCAGTGGCAGAACCTGTTCTACGACGGGCGCTACTCGCACACGGACCTCAACACTGGCCACGGCACCGTGCGCATCCCTGACTTCGTGAAGATGGCCGAGGCATACGACTGCCACGGTATCCGTGTTGAGAAGGCCGAAGATGTGGACGCGGCTATCGAGGAAGCGATGTCGATCAACGACCGCCCCGTCGTCGTCGAATTTGTCGTCTCACCGGACTCGATGGTCTGGCCGATGGTTCCGGCCGGCGTGTCCAACGACGACATCCTGTATGCGCGCGACCTGCGCCCTACCCACGAACATGAGGAGCAAACATGATTAGCCATCGCAAGACACTTTCGGTTCTCGTTGAGAATAAGCCTGGCGTTCTAGCCCGCGTCTCCGGCCTGTATGCCCGACGCGCGTTCAACATCCATTCGCTTGCGGTAGGCCCCACGGAGGATCCGGAGCTGTCACGGATCACGCTCGTGGTTGACACGGACGATGAGTCGTTCGACCAGCTCAAGAAGCAGCTCGACAAGCTCGTCAACGTCATTAGGACTGTCGAGCTCGAGGAGTCAAACGCCGTTCAGCGCGAGCTCATCCTCGTCAAGGTCAAGGCCGACGACGAAACACGCACCAACGTTATCCAGGTCGTGGAGCTCTTCCGCGCCAACATCGTTGACGTGGTTCCCGACGCCGTCACGATCGAGGCCACAGGCGGAGACATGAAGATCCGTGCCTTGCTCACGGCCCTCGAACCCTACGGAATCAAGGAGATCGTCCAGTCCGGCGCTGTGGCCATTAGTCGCGGTGCGCGGTCGCTTACGCAGGCGGTTGCCGCTGAGCGTAAGCTTCGCGGAGCATAACGACGACGGGGCGGCGTTCGTACCGGGCCGTCCCGTCCTCGCCGTGCATAAGCAACTAGCCCGCCGGACGTCGTGGACGCAGCATCTGCTGCCCACGACAACGTGACGCGGCCGTCGTACCAAC
>JBHWRK010000167.1:0-9735 GCA_043426715.1 Trueperella sp.
GTTGTCGGCAAGATGGGCAAGTCACTCAAGAATATTGTGACGCCGGACGACATGGCCGAAGAGTACGGTGCGGACACCTTCCGCCTGTACGAGATGTCCATGGGTCCACTCGATGTGGATCGCCCGTGGGAGACCCGCGCAGCTGTTGGCTCACAACGGTTCCTGCAGCGTCTCTGGCGAAATATCCTCGATGAAGAGACAGGCGAACTCGTGGTCGTTGATTCGGAGCCGGATCAAGAAACGGCGAAGTTGCTCGCGCGAACGATTGTCAGCGTGGCTGAGGAATACGAGAACATGCACATCAACACCGCCATCGCGAAAATGATCGTGCTCAACAATCACCTGACCACCAAAGATGTGCCCCGCAGTGTCGCCGAAGCACTTGTTCTTATGGTCGCGCCTGTCGCACCACATGTGGCAGAAGAACTGTGGGAGAGACTTGGCCATAAAGAATCGCTGGCTTACGAGCCGTTCCCGGTGGTTAAGGATGAGTCGCTCCTTGAGGACGATACTGTCACCGCGATAGTCCAGGTACGCGGAAAATTGCGCGACCGTCTCGAGGTTCCGTCTGATATTTCTGCTGAAGAGCTGGAGAAGCTTGCGCTCGCCTCGGAGCGGGTGCAGAAGTTCATGGACGGCGAGCCGCGCAAGGTTATCGTGCGGGAACCGAACCTCGTCAACGTTGTGCCGTAGACCGCCACTTCAAACGCAGGCCTCGTCCCAAGCATTGGGACGAGGCCTGCGCTTATTTCGGGACGCGTTACATTAGTTCAACGTATGTAGAAAGGGTGTGTGATGGCCGCAACTGACATCTCGCAGGTGAGCTTCCTGGGGCAACCGGCATGGCAGATCATCTCGCCGACGGGAGCAACGGCGATCGTCGCCGAACGGGGTGCAACCTTGGTGTCGTGGAGACCTACTCCGGATGTCGAGCTCGTGGCCTCCTACGAAAGCGCCGAGGAACTTGAGGCAGCAATTGGCTCGCGCGGGCTCGTTATGACTCCATGGGCTGGTCCGATTGACTCTGGCACCTACAGTTTCGATGGTATCGACTATGAGATTGCCGACGACGTTCAGGCCAAGGGACTAGCCTTCCAGCAGGATTTCACGCTGAACTCGTCACACTCGACGCTCTCATTATCCGCGTCGATCCCTGCCACCGAAGGCTACCCGTGGACGATAGACGTGACGGTGCATTTCTCGCTCGATTCGGGCGCGGACGGCGAAGAACATTTATCTGTCACGCTCAAGGCCACCAATACGTCGAAAAACGAGGCTCCGTTAACCCTCGGATGGAGCCCGCACGTGAATCTGCCTGGGCTCACGACGGTGTCCAACCTCGCGGTGTCCGTGCCTGCGCGCACGCGCATCTTGACGAACCGGCACGGCATCCCGTTGCCGGGAGAGTCCGCATACGCGGGCGTCAACATGCCGATGGAAATTGAATATCTGGGATCATCAAAGCTTGATGACTATTACCGCGGGCTCGTGCCTGATAACTACGGCGTGGTTGCTACGCGCGTGGTAGATCCAACGTCCAACTCCTCGATTGAGCTCACGCAGGAGCCGGGGGAGGCGCCTGTTGTGCACCTTAATACTGGCGATCATCTCGAGCGGGGCGCACGCACAGCCATCACGCTGTCGCCCATGGCGCACGTGCCGGATGCCTTCAACCGCCCCGACGCCGCAGGGTCGATCCGTGTAGCGCCGGGCGAATCGCGGCATATGACCGCCACGCTGACCTACCAGAGCTAACCTAGCGAGGATTAGCCTGGTCTAACGGCGGCGGGTTCCAAAGATCGACCTTGTGATCTCGCGACCGAGGGTGCGGCCTGCTGAGCGGACGATCTGGTCAATCGTTCCTTCCCTACGTTTGCGCTGACGTTCAGCTTCGCGCTCTGCTTCACGACGCCGGCGGTCGGCGTCCTTTTCAGCAGCCTTCCGCTCGCGTTCGATCTCTTTTTCGAGTTCGCGCGCGAGGCGTTCTTGTTCTTTCTTACGCTCCGCCTCGGCTTTTTCGGCTGCCTTCGCCGCTTCCGCAGCATGTTCTGCTTCGATACGGGCCGCTGCTTCGGCGGCCACTCGCTGTTCAAGAAGCTCGAAAGCAGACTCGGGATCGATAACGTCCCTGTATCTGGCGAGCGTAGGCGAATTCGCGAGCGACTGCTGGATCGCCTGATCGGATGCTGGTCCCATGACCGCGGCAGGAGCCCAGATCTTTGTGGGTGCCACGGGGGTTGGTCGGCCCTTGCGGTCGAGCACCGTCACGATCGCCTCACCCGTGCCGAGGCTTGGCAACACCTCTTCAAGGTTAAGCGGAGAAGTTCGGAATGTCGCCACCGTTGCGCGCAGCTTTTTCGCTTCATTTGGCGTGTGTGCTCGTAGCGCATGCTGGACTTTGGAGCCAAGCTGCGCCAGAACGTCGTCGGGAATATCCTTCGGGGTCTGCGTAATAAAAATGATGCCAATGCCCTTCGAACGGATTAGGCGCACGGTTTGAACGACTTGGTTGAGGAATTCCTTGGAGGCACCGGTAAACAGAAGGTGCGCTTCGTCGAAGAAGAAGACGAGTCTAGGCTTGTCCGGATCACCGACCTCGGGGAGTTCTTGGAAGAGCTCGGCAAGCAGCCACATAATGAAGGTTGAAAAGAGCGCTGGTCGCGACTGGACGTCTGGAAGTTCAAGAGCGGAGATAACGCCGCGCCCGTCAGCGGTGGTCCGGAGAAATTCGGCCACGTCGAAGGCCGTCTCACCGAAAAATGCGCCTGCTCCTTGTGCTTCGAGCTCGGCAACGTTTCGCAAGATCACCCCTGCGGTGGAGGTTGCGATGCCGCCGATGTTCTTCAGCTCTTCCTTACCGGCATCGGTCGTCAGATACGAGATCACGGCGCGCAGATCGGTGAGGTCGATGAGCGCGAGTTGGTTGCTATCGGCCCAGTGAAAAATGAGTGACAGCGCAGATTCCTGCGTCTCGTTCAAACCAAGCACCTTCGCCATGAGAATTGGGCCGAAATCGGTGACCGTCGTTCGAATCGGTGTTCCGTTGCCGATCCCACCAAGTGCGAAAAGTTCTGTAGGGAAGGATTGAGGCTGCCAATCCTGGCCCTGGCTGAGCGTCCGTTCGGTGAGCTTATCTGAGGCCGAACCCGGTTCCAAGAGACCGGTGAGATCGCCCTTAATGTCCGTAACGAAACATGGGACTCCAGCCGCCGATAGGCCCTCCGCAAACAGTTGGAGGGTGCGAGTCTTACCCGTGCCGGTGGCGCCAGCGATAAGTCCGTGGCGGTTGAGCATGCCGAGTGGAATCCGAATGTGAGTGTCTGGCTGTGGGACGCCGTCCTCGATATATGCGCCGAGGGTCATCGTCGGACCATCGAAGGTGTACCCCTCACGCACCTGCGCCTCATACTCGGAGAGGTCGATAGTGGTCGTGAGTGCCTCCGGTGCGATGGAGTCCTGCTCGGGGACATTGGGCTCGGAAGAGTCGCCTTCCTGGACTTCGGTGTCGCCTTCTTCATCAGGTTCGGGTGCCTGTTGCGACTGCTCATCACTCTCGGCCACTGTTGCCTGCAAGGAATCTGTGCTCGTCTTGGCGAGGGCAGCCTCGAGGCGCGCTTTGGCCGCTGCCGCCTGAGCCGCTTTGGCCGCTGCCTCAGCTTCGAGCGCCTCGGCCTGTAAACGAAGAACTTCAGGATCTTTACTCATGCGGCCAATCTTACGTGGCTCGGCCCACTCATGCCCGAAGAATTTTATCCACATTTAGCTAAAACGAAGAGATACGTGGAAGCCCTGTGGGCAGACGAACGACGACGACGCAGGGCTCCAGACAATAGGGATATGACTTTGCCGCCACCTCGACGCACGCCCTCACGCCGTTCGCCGCGCGTGAGACACAGTGATGACTTTGACCGGTGGGCGAAGGTTGAAAGATTTAGCCGGACGGCGCTCCGTGCGGGCGCCGGGGACGATGTGGGCTCACTGACCTCGGTGGCGAAGAGAAAACGTTTTCGGCTTGAGGGTCGATCTCTTCGCCTCGTGGCGATTTTTCTCACGGTGCTTGGCCTGTCAGCCGCTATTGCGGCATTCTCGTCGCGATCTGTGGAAGTTTCGGCGATCCCGTTAGAGTCATCCGGCGAAGAATCGACAGGTCAAGACCTAGCGGGCGGGGAGGCAGCGAGTTCTCCCGTTGTACCCAGTTCCCAGACCCCCGACCCTCCGGAACAAGGCCACCAGTCGCAGGAGAGTGTGCCTCAGAACAGCAACCAGGAGATCGTTGTGCATGTCTCGGGAGCAGTGATCTCGCCGGGGGTGGTCACGCTGGACAGTCCTGCTCGAGTCATTGATGCTGTGACGATGACAGGTGGGCCAAGCAATGACGCAAATCTTGCACTCATTAATCTCGCGCAACCGCTTGAAGACGGCGCCCATATCCACGTTCCGGCAGATGGTGATGACGGTTTGCCAGCAGGAGTGATGGGTAGTGAGCCGAGCCCTCACACGGGAGAATCTGCGGACGGAGCCAGTTCAGCATCGTCCGGTTCCGCGAGAGTGGACATTAATACGGCTTCGCAAGTAGAGCTTGAGACTATTCCGCGGATCGGACCTGTGACAGCCCAAGCAATTATCGCTTGGAGGCAGGAAAACGGCGCTTTTACCTCGGTCGACCAACTTATCGAGGTGAACGGAATCGGACCGAAGACGCTCGACCAACTTCGTGACTACGTGCGAGTGTCCTGATGCAAGATTACCGACTCCTGCTCCCAGCATTAATTGTGTGGGCCGTTGCGATCATTGGGCCAGTCGATTACGTGGCGCTCGTGCTGATCGGGCTCCTTACCGTACTTGCAGGGCTCCTCAACGACAAGTGGCGAGCGATCCTTGTGGGAGCTGCACTGATTGCTGCGGCTATTTCGGGCCTTGCCCATTTGTTGTTACGAGAAAGTGACGCGATCACTCGCGCGGCGAAGGACTCGGGCACGGTCACAGTCCAAGGCATCATCGATTCCCATCCACGTATGACCGGCGGGTCCTTCGCCGCGAATGCCAATGTCTTGACCGTTTCGGACGGAGAGGCGACCATGACTTCCTCGCAGTCGGTACGGGTGACATGGACGGGCCTCGAGCTCAACAGAGGCAGTGCTTTTACTGGGACTGGCAGGCTCCGACCGCTTCCAGGCGACTTCACAACGGTTGCCATGCTCGAACTCTCCGAGGTCTCGGAGCAAGGTGGAGGAGGTACAGCCAAAACAATTATGGGTGCGTTACGAGAGGCGGTAGCCGAACGTCCGTGGCACGCCCAGCTCATCCCGGGTGTCGTCCTAGGTGACGATAGGGGACTGCCAGAATACGTCGTCGAAGACATGCGGATCCTCGGGCTTTCGCATCTGACCGCCGTCTCTGGTGCCCATATCTCGCTCGTTATCGCCGTGGTCCTCGCAGTTGTGGGTCGTCGCAGGCCACTTATAGCAGGAGGGCTGAGTCTCTTGGCACTCGTGGGTCTGGTCAAACTTGTTGGACCAGAAGCGTCGGTCCTCCGCGCTGGATATATGGGCACGTTCGTGTGCCTCGCGCTCGCGATCCGGAGGGCAACAACCGCTTTTCCAATCCTCTGCCTCGTGGTGATGATCGTCGCTCTGACGGACATTGATCTCGCGCGCAGTCTTGGCTTTCAACTCTCGGCCGTCGCCACGGGAGCAATCATCGCATTCGCATATCCGCTCCAACAACGACTCGAAGAATACATTCCGACGGCACTGGCCGATGTTCTCGCGATCTCGCTCGTCGCGGCCGTAGCCACCGGACCGCTCCTGCTAAGTATCCAAGACAGGGCGTCACTGTGGAGTGCGGCGGCCAATGCGCTCGTCGCTCCAGTAGTCGCACCCCTGACGATCCTCGGTTTGGTAGCAGCCCTTCTCCTCCCGCTGGTTCCTTTCCTTGCGCTGCCAATGCTTTGGGTTTGCGAACTGTTCACCGCGTGGATGACAGGTGTGACGGCGCTCCTCATCACACTGCCTGGATCCCACCTGCCAACTCACATTGCGTTGATCGGGCACATCGCGATGGTCGCAGCGCTCGCCGCTACGGCTTACTTAGGAGTTGCTCACTACGCGCTCACAATCATCACGATTTTCGCAACGGCGGCGGCTCTGTCCTCATCGTTTCCGACTCGTACCGAAATCTCGGACGGATGGGAGGCGATTCAATGCGACGTAGGACAGGGATCCGCCTTTCTCGCACGACGGGACGAGTCCGTGATACTAGTCGACGTCGGCCCGGCAGATGGTCAGATTTCCGCATGCCTTGCCGAAGCCGATATCAGCCACGTCGACTTGCTTGTGATCAGTCATTTTGACGCGGACCATGTGAAAGGACTTGCCGAACTACTCGACGCTGCCACTATCGGTCAGGTTTGGCATTCTCCCAACCTTCATCCTGTCTATGGTTCTCGGTGGGCGCTCACTCTCCTTGACCGATACAGCATTCCCCACCATGCCGTCAGCCGAGGATCCTCATACTCCGCAAGTACTGGCGAGCCATTCGTCGATGTCGTCGGTCCGCGAACTATGAGGGGAACCGAGACCACGACGAACGCCGATTCACTCGTCGTCGTCATAACAACTGACTCCCACCGAACTCTTGTGCTCGCAGATGCACCCTTCGAGCGGCAACTTACTCTACGCGGCGATGTCAACAATATTGACGTGGTGGTTGTAGGTCACCATGGCGCCGCAGACCAAAGTGCCGAGCTTGCCGAGCATTTACGCCCACAGGTCGCACTCTTTTCAGTGGGAGAAAACAACTATGGTCATCCAACAAGCTCCGCGTTGGAGATTTGGCAGGCGCCTGCCATGGCAAGAACAGACGAATGCGGACACATTGCCATCACGAGTGACGCTCTGGTCTCCGGGTGTCGATCCGGCATGGAATAATGAACGCATGGCAGACGAAGAACTTTCCCCGATCATCCTCATCCACAGTCACGAAGACGTTCTTGGCGATCGGTCAGTGCGATCGGTGCGCGATTCTCTGCGCGCTCGCGATCCGAATACGGACATCGTTGAGCTCGATGCCTCTGCTTACAGCGCCGGTGATCTCGATGCGCTTCTCACACCCTCACTATTTGGGGAGCCCAAGGCCGTGATTGTGCCGAACCTGGAACGAGTGAACATCGCGCTCCAAGAAGACCTTCTTGCGTATCTGAAATCTCCCGATCCTGACTCGGTCCTCGTTCTTCGTCACAACGGGGGAGTGCGCGGCAAGAAAGTCCTTGATGCCCTTCGGCGCGCGAAGGTGCCGACCACGAAGATCCAGAAGGTTAAGTGGCCTAACGAGAAGAGCAAACTCGTCATGCAGGATGTGCGTAACGCTGGACGGCGAATGACCCAAGACGCCGTCGACACTCTTGTTGCCGCCATGGGATCTGATCTTCGCGAGCTATTGTCATCTGTCAATCAGCTACTGTCGGACGTCGAGGGAACGATCAATACCTCGCACGTCGACACGTACTTTGCGGGCAGGGTGGAGGCCACCACGTTCAATGTGGCAGACGCCGTCGTTGCTAGAAACGCGGGCCGAGCAGTTGAACTGGCGCGTCATTCGATCGCAACAGGCAATTCTCCCGTCTCAATTGTAGGAGCCATTGCGTCCAAGTTTCGTGCCATGGGCCAAGTCCTCGGGCAACGGTCCTCTCACGTTCGTGTCCGCCTGAAATTGAATGATTGGCAGATGAAGCGTGCCAACTCAGATTTGCACGGCTGGGATAGTGACACGATCGCAGAGGCGATTCGAATCGTTGCCAAGGCAGATGCCGAGGTCAAGGGCGAATCTCGAGATCCGGAATTTGCAGTCGAGCGCGCAATCGTTGACATTTCGAGGCTAAAACCAAGGCGATAACCGTGAGCGAATCATGCAACGCTCAAACCAGACCGCTATGCTGGGATTGGCCTTTCGTCTGATTAAGACGCGGCAACAACTAATGAAGGAGTTAAGTTGCGAATAGGTGTGCCAAGAGAGCCTGATGATCAGGCTTTGGTCGCTGCGACTCCCGACACAGTAGGACAACTCATCAAACTCGGATACGAGGTCGTTGTTGAAAGCGACGCCGGTTCGAATGCGAGTTTTCCGAACTCACAATACGAGGATGTTGGAGCGCGGGTAGCAAGTAAAGAAGAAGCATGGTCGGCGGACATCGTCACCACGATCGACGCGCCGGCTGAAACAGAACTCGATCTGATGAAGCGTGGTGCAACGCTTATTGCACGGATGGCTCCTGGGCGAAACGAGCAACTGCTCGACGCGCTGTCTAGCCGCGGTCTCACGGGGCTGGCCATGGACATGGTGCCGCGCATTTCGCGTGCTCAGTCGATGGACGTACTTTCGTCGCTCGCCAACGTCGCAGGCTATCGCGCCGTCATTGAGGCGGCCAACAAGTTTGGCCGTCTTTTCTCTGGCCAAGTAACGGCCGCCGGCAAGGTCCCACCCGCTACTGTCTACGTCGTTGGCGCGGGCGTGGCAGGCCTCGCAGCGATCGGTACCGCCAACTCCATGGGCGCGATCGTTAAGGCTACGGACGTACGTGCAGAGACGGCCGAACAGGTCGAGTCAATGGGTGCCAGCTTTGTCGAAATTCCCTCGGCCGCGCAGGAATCCTCGGATGGTTACGCGAAGGAAATGGGCGAGGAACAGCAGCGTCTTGCAGAAAAGCTCTATATGGAGCAGGCGGCAGAGGCTGACATCGTCATCACCACAGCAGCGATCCCTGGGCGCCGCTCGCCTATCCTTCTCACGCAGGAAGCGGTGGCTGGCATGAAGCCGGGCTCGGTCGTCGTGGATATGGGCGCCGCGAATGGCGGAAACGTCGTTGGCTCGCGTCCGGACGAAATCGTCGTCACAGATAACGGCGTGACGATCATTGGCTACACCGAACTAGCATCACGGTTGCCAAGCCAGGCCTCGCAGCTGTTCGGTCAGAACGTGGTCAACTTCTTCAAATTGACCACGCCGGACAAGGACGGAAACCTGCATCTAGATCTGGACGATGAAATCGTCCGGCAGATGCTTGTCACGCTCGATGACCGCATCATGTTCCCACCCCCGCCCGTCCAGGTCTCGGCGGTGCCGGCTCCTGTACAGCAGGAGGTAGCCACGCCGGAGTCGGAGCCCGTCAAGCAAAAGCCGTGGATTGCTCAGCACTGGTGGAAGCTTGTAGCTGTGGCGATCTTCTCGTGGCTAATTCTTACCGCGCCACCGGGCATGAATACGCACTTCATCGTGTTCGTGCTAGCAGTCGTGGTCGGCTTCTACGTCATTACGGCAGTCACCCACTCGCTACATACACCACTGATGTCAGTGACGAATGCGATTTCGGGAATCATTGTGGTGGGAGCATTGCTGCAGATCTCCTCGTCCAACGTGGCCGTACAAATTCTCGCGTTCATCGCTGTTGCGGTGGCATCCATCAATATCTTTGGAGGATTCCTCGTAACCGAACGAATGCTCAAGATGTTCCATAGGAGTTAACAATGAATTTGCTGACAATGGAACTACCTTTTGAGCTTCGCTTTCAGTCGCTGGCTTATATTGTGGCGGCTATCCTCTTCATCCTCGCTCTTGCCGGTTTGTCTAAGCAGACGACGGCGCGGCGCGGCAATCGCCTCGGTATGCTCGGCATGGTGCTGGCTTTGGTTGCCACGATGTGGGTCGTCATCTCGTTCGCGGGAGACAACACGGCCAGAG
>JBHWRK010000168.1:0-6953 GCA_043426715.1 Trueperella sp.
ATACTCACGGATGAGAAGTCTCGCTGGCCACGGGTAGCCCAATGGGCGATCGCTCCCCAGATCGCGCCGAAAAGTGCACCGAAGAGAACCGGCCAGGTGAACGTCGCAAGGAAGCCCATGCCGGGTGCGAGTAACCAGAACATGAGGCCGATGAATATTCCAAACCAGACGCCGCTGAGAGCGCCTTGACCTGCCGCCGTCGGAATCGTCTGTCGGCCGCGAATGTCCTCAACCGTTTCGAGGTCGGTACCGATGATGCGCGTGTGCTCAACGGGAAAACCTGCGTCCGAAAGTCCATCGACGAGGAACTCGGCCTGCTTGTAATCGTCTAACTCTGCAAGCACTCTGTAATCAGTCATGTGTGTCTCCTAAAATTTCACGAGCATTCAGGCCACGCTCATATACTCGCGTGGCAAACTACTCTCATCTTCGAGTAAATTTCGAACGCGTGGGCTCACGATGAGCCAAATATTGCTCAAAGCGTGAAATGTTTCCCCTCGGCTCAACGGCAATCGGTAGAGCGGGCTCCCTGCGCTGCGAACATGGCGTCCTCACTTTTGCCTACGCTGACAGGGGTGATACAAAAGAGAATATGTCCCATCGCGTAACCCTTCCCAGGGAAATCTGGGTGCTCGTCGCCGCCGCTTTTATCATTGCGCTCGGTTACGGAATCGTTGCACCCGTCCTGCCGCAGTTCGCGAAGAGTTTTGGTGTGACCACAACTGCGGCCACCGTCGTCGTCTCAGCCTTTGCGGCTATGCGGTTGGTCTTCGCACCAGCTTCCGGGCGCCTGTCGACAATGTTTGGCGAGCACTGGATGTACGTGTTCGGAATGGGGATCGTGGCGGCCTCATCCGTGGCAAGCGGCTTTGCTCAGAGCTACGTTCAGTTGCTGATTTTCCGAGGTCTTGGTGGCATCGGGTCAGTGACCTTCTCGGTGGCCGCGATGTCTTTGATCATCAAACTTGCACCAAAGGGTGCCATGGGTCGAGCTTCCGCTCTTTATGGCTCAGGCTTCTTGCTCGGTAATATTTTCGGACCCGCGTTAGGTGCTGTGCTTGCGCCGCTCGGATACCGGTGGCCGTTCATGATCTACGCGGTTTTGCTGGGTATCGCTGCGGCGGTTTTTTTCTTCATGATCCCTGCGTCTGTCAGTTCTGATGCAACCCATAGTGTGAGGTTGCGCAGACGTCCAAGCGGGGAAGCCCCAAACGTTCAGGGAGGTCATGAGGGCCGTGCAGAAGAGGCCAGTGAGAAGAAACCGCCGATGACTGTGCGCGAAGCACTTCATGGGCGTCGCTTCAAGATTGTTCTCTTGACGGCATTTGCGCAGGGGTGGACGAACATGGGCGTTCGGGTGGCGGTGGTTCCCCTGCTCGCTGCGTCGATCCCGGGCGCGCCATCATGGCTACCGGGCGCGGCACTCATGGTATTCGCTGCGGGCAACGGTTTGGCGCTGACGCGGGCTGGGTACTTCGCGGACGTCTATGGCCGAAAGCCAATCGTTGTGTTCGGGTTAATTATCTCAGGCATGTTTACTGTCGTGATGGGGCTGTGGGACACGTCCGTGGTGGTGCTTCTTGGCAGTTTTTTCGGCGGTTTTGGATCCGGGTGCATCCAGCCGTCGCAGCAGGGAACCGTGGCCGATATTGTAGGCGACCGACCAGGGGGCCAGGTGGTGTCCTTCTTCCAAATGTCTGCTGATTTCGGTCAGATCCTCGGCCCGATCCTCGCCGGCCTTATGATCGACTATTCCGGCTACACCCTTGCGTACGCCTTTTCCGGATCAATACTGATTCTCGTGGCGCTCGCATGGATTTTTCTGATCCACGAGCGAGCTGAGGGCCGACGATAGGCGGCCTCGGTATCTGAGTTCCTGGCGCACAGGGTGCGAAACCGTCCGCAGTCTCCAAGGAATGCCGCGCACCGGCCACGCGCGAACTTAGGGAACCCTTATTATTCGGCAAGCGAATCAACCCCACAGGCCCCACACAACAGGAGATAATAATGGAGTAACTACATTTTGATCTTTAGGAGGATTGAATGTCAGACAAGAAGTATGCAGGCGTTTATGACGATCAGGGTAAGAAGCCATGGGTTATTGACATGGAGAAGGAAACCCTTGATAACACCAACTTCCGCACAACGATGTGGACGGGCGAGCACCTCCAGATGACTGTCATGGAAATTCCGGTTGGAGGAGACGTTGGCCTCGAAGTCCATGACGATGTCGATCAGTTCCTGCGCATTGAGCAGGGCACTGGTAAGTGCGAGATGGGACCGGCTGAAGATAATCTCGATTTCGTGGAGCAGGTCGAAGATGACTCAGCGATTTTCGTGCCGGCAGGAGTGTGGCACAACGTCACCAATGTGGGTGACGAGCCGTTGAAGCTTTACACGATCTACGCCGGTCCGGACCACGTGGCAGGTACCGTGCATGAGACTCAGGAAGACGCGGAGAACGATCCGAACGAAGAGCACTGAGTTAGGCGTAAGCGTATAAGCGCAAAATTGTGCTGGGGAGGCAGGCCGAAGGGTCTGCCTCCCCGTTTGTAATTCAGCGTGTTCGGTGCAGATTCGAGACGAGCACAGTACTGGAGGTACATGCACGTCGAGAAGTCATAAAGGCGGTTCGTCTGGACTATTGTTTGCGCACTCCGCGCGTTTCCATGAATTAAACGCCAGAGTGCCGTGTACACGTTCACACGTCTTACGGGTGAACGCGGGCGAGATCGGCCGCTCCAATGATTCCTGCGTCATTGCCGAGTGATGCCAGCACCACGGGCGCGACTGGACGGTAATCGTAGGCCGTCAGACGTTGAGTGTAGCTTTCACGAGCTGGTTCGAGGAGCACCTTGCCAGCTTCGGAGACGCCGCCAGCCAGAACGAATACCTCGGGGTCGAGAAGCGCGCCGAGATCCGCCAGTCCCTGTCCAAGCCAGCGGCCTATCTCGCGGAACGCATCGATCGCGCCTTGACATCCGTTCTGAGCAGCTTCGGTCACCATAAGTCCGGTGATTAGCTCCGGATCGCCACCAGCAAGATCCAACAGACCTTTCGAGCGCTCGCGGTCCTCACGGGCTTTCTCGCGGGCTGCGCGAAGCAGCGCGCCACCCGAGGAGTAGACTTCCCAGCAACCTCGTTGACCACAGCCGCACGGCACGCCACCGGCCACCATGTTCATGTGTCCGATCTCCCCGGCGAAGCCCGCACTACCACGGAGCAGTTCGCCGTTGACGATGATGCCGCCTCCGATGCCCGTGCCGACAGTGATAACAGCGGCAGCGTTGTACTCACGTGCCGCGCCGAAGCGGAATTCTCCCCACGCGGCGGCGTTTGCATCGTTTTCAATAACCGTGGGCAAACCTGTGACGTCGATAATTTGTTGAGCCAGTGGCTCGTTGCGCCATGCAAGATTGGGAGCGAAAACCACGGTGTCGCGATCAGCATTGACGAAGCCCGCGGCGCCGACACCGATAGCCTCGACGTCCCGGTCCTTACGTAACTCTTTTACGACGTCAAGCACAGTCGCGACAATGGTTCCGGATTCCCGACTATTCGTTGGCTTGCGCAACATTTCAACGATGTGGCCATTTTCGTCCACGAGACCCGCCGCGATCTTCGTGCCACCAATATCAACGCCGATAGTCAAACTCATGCGCTCAGTTTCTCACGGCTACGGCCCGAGCGTGTGCGCGGTTCGTCCTATTGAGATTATGGCGGTTAAATAACGAGCGGTTAACGTCCGCCAAAAGCACAGCAGTTAGCGTACGCAAGAACTGCGCGAACTACTCGCGAGCCGCATGGTCGTCGTTAATCCCCAGATCCTCAGCCAGCTGGGCAAGCGAGCCCAAGGACAGTGACATGACCCCGCGATAGAAGTGCGTCTCCGCCGCATCGCGCGCCTTTGTAAGCATCTCGGGCGCCCATTGAGCAAGATGATCCCGGTAGAAGCGCCACACAATCGAGACGTACCGTTCGGCGTCGTTTTCGGCGTCGTGCTCGAGAGCTGTCAGCGCGCGAACCAAGCCTTGCGCGACGAAATCGAACTCGAGCCCAATGTGGTCATCCGGCTCCTTGTGCAGGTTGGGTGCCTGCAGGCCGAGCTGGCGGTACTCTTGGCGAACTTGAAGAGTTTCTTCGTCGAATACGAGCCCATCGCGCCCGCGGTGCACAGACTCAAACGGCGCCACCTTTGCACGTGCCGTGCGTCCGTACAGATCGTTGAGATCGTCGCGCATCTCCCGGGCTGATTCGCCCGCTTCGAACGACGCTTCCCACTGCTCAATGCCCGCAGCTGTCTCGCCGTCGAGTGGCAATGGCCAGTCGTGGTACATCTGCGCAAGCTGGGCGATGGTCTCCTCGCTGGGTGCATCCAAATGCAGACGCCCAAGGGTCACAAACGCCGCGGCCAGGGCGTCAAGGTTCTGATCGTTCATGCCGATCCCTCCGGTTCTCGTATGAGTTCATTGTATGCGTTCGTGCAGGCTAACGGGTTAGCGGGCGAGCTTCTCGTCCAAGAATGAGAATATGAGCGCAGTCATGAGCGCCTGCTGGTCAATATCCGCCGCGCCCGCGTGCCCGCCCTCCGTGTTCTCGTACAGATAGGTTTCGAATCCCATCTCCTCGAGCATCGCATGGAACTTGCGTGCGTGACCGGGGTGGACGCGGTCGTCGCGCGTGGAGGTGGTCAGAAGGATCGGTGGGTGTGGGCCATCATCCACGTTATGGTAGGCCGAGTACTGTTCCATGTACTGCCAGTCGTCAGTGTCAGGATCACCGTACTCTTCTATCCACGAGGCGCCGGCCAGCAGGTGAGAGTAACGCTTCATGTCCAGCAGCGGCACGCGGCACACGATGGCGCCGAACAGCTCCGGGTACGTGGTGTACATGTTGCCCATGAGTAGGCCGCCATTAGAACCGCCGATAGCGGCGAGTCCTTCGACGCGCGTGATGTTGCGTTCTTGGAGGTCTTTGGCAACGGCGGCAAAGTCTTCGTATGCCTTGTTTCGATTAGCTTTGAGCGCGGCTTGATGCCAGCGTGGCCCGAACTCTCCACCGCCACGAATATTGGCGACGACGTACACCCCACCTTTCTCTAGCCACACCTTTCCGTACGTGGCGATATACATCGGCAGGCGAGAAACCTCGAAGCCGCCGTACCCATCGAGCAGAGCGCGGGCGGGCTGCTTACCATCCAGCGCGGCCGTGGGGCCGATTGCGAAGTACGGCACGTTCGTTCCATCCTTCGACTCCGCCCACAACTGGCGAATCTCCAGCCCCTCGGCGTTGAAGCGCTCGGGTGCAGACCGGAGCTTGCGCACGTGCAGTTCCTCTCGCGAAACCGGGCCGTAGTACAGGGATGATGGCGTGAGAAAGTCGGAGATGACCATCCACACGTCGGGCGACTCTAGGGGATCGACCGCCATAATTTGGACGGTGGCGAACTCGGCCACCTGCGGTGTAACGTCCACGAGCTGCCACTCGTTGACCTCACCTGCCAAATCCACGTGTGGATCGGCGGCGAAAAGAATACGGGTCTTGACGTTGTCGAGAATCGTGATGACGAGGCCGGTTGCGGTGGCGGTGACGTCAAGGAACGACGTCGATGCCGTCGGCTTGTACAACACCTGCACGTCATCGGCGCTGGGGCCAGCGAGGACCGCGGAGTAGGGGAGCACAAGAACGGAACCGGCCGTGAACGTTTGCCCGTCGAGGTCCCAATCGTGGCGGAGCGTGACGAGCACCCAGTCGCGCACCACACCCACATCAGCCGAGCGTGGCAACAGAATCTCACGCAGAGCGCTAGCTGGCCTAGCGCCAGCCGCGCGAACGGAGTGGTGATCAACCTCGTACATGATCGTCGTGCGAAAGTCCGTAGCCCGGTAGGCGGTGAGCCGCTCGTGGCCGGGCGTGTGGTCGAAGCTGGCGCCGACAACGACGTCGTCGAACTCGCCCTCGATGATGACGGGCGCATTTGCGAGCTTGGTGCCGCGTTGCCACAGGCGGGCCGTGCGTGGATAGCCGGACTCAGTGAGGGTGCCTTCGCCGAAGTCGGCGCCGATGATAACCGTGTCGCGGTCTACCCAGCTCATTGAGCCCTTCGACTGAGGCTTTTCGAACCCGCCCTTGACGAATTCCTTCTTCGTCACGTCGAACTCACGTACGACGTTCGAATCTGAGCCACCGGGCGAGAGCGTAACGAGCGCACGATCATAGCTGGGGTAAAGCAGGCGCGCGCCCTGAAAGACCCAGGATTCGCCCTCATCCTTACCGAGCTGGCCCACGTCGAGGAGAACGTCCCAGTCAATCTTCGCCTGTTCGTTGGTCAGATAGTCCTCGACCTTCGCGCGGCGCCACAAGCCGCGCGGGTGGTCTCCGTCAGTGTGGAAGTTGTAGATCCACTCGCCACGCTTTGAGCCCATGTCGAGCTTGTCCTTCGCCGAAAGAATCTCGCTGATGGCGTTGCGGCGGGCTTCAAAGCGTCCGCCGCCGAACTCGTCGAGGGTGCGATTCGAATGCTTCGTCACCCACTCGTGGTTCTTGTCGTTGATGTCTTCGAGGTGGAGGAAGGGATCTGGTGTCTTTGTCATGTGCCAAGTCTAAAGGGTGGGCGTGGCGGGTGCTTGTAAGCAAGGAACCGCTTGTGAGAAAGGGCGTGCAGTCGCCAGTGGCTAAAGCGCTCTGTTCTCTCATTTAGAACGATCCGTCACCTACGCTCGCCACGTGCACGCGCCTTTGAATGCCAGTGCCGTGTGAGGTCCAGAATCAAAGAAATGAGCCCCTCCACGGTCCGGCAGGACCAAGGAGGGGCTCACATTCATGAGCAGGAAAAGATCAGCCCATGCCGACGAGGAACATCGAATCGTAATGGAGCGAGCGTCCCATAAATTCGGCAGCGAGCAGGATGATCATGCCCAGCATCACGGTGGTCGCCAGTGGCATGAGGTTGT
>JBHWRK010000169.1:0-16142 GCA_043426715.1 Trueperella sp.
TCTAACGGTTCACTCACGGCCACCTTGTCGTCGAGAGGTTCTATTCCATTGTCTTTCTGAGATGTGTCCATGTATGCCAGTATTGGTAAATCTCGCTAAAACTCCAGCTAGGAGCCTAAACTCCCGTGTTTATCGGAGCAAAGTCACACCAGATGCGTCTCGTGGAGACCAGCCGGATCGCACCACATCATGCCGCGCAATCACCAACGGAACTCGGTGTTTCACCAGCAAGACCCAGATATTCGTGACTCCGCAGGGCGCCGGAGGACGCGAGGTGTATCCAAAAGAGGTAATCTCGATGGGTACGGACGGTGAAGGTGGAGGTTATGAATCTGCTTGAGCGCTTTAAGCGCAGCACGACGCGCGACGATTCCGCCATCGTTGCGGCCAAACAAGAGGCACAAGAACGCGCCAACGTAGGTAAGCGCCCGATCACGAAGGGCGATCTCGACATCATCGCAGACAACAAGGCGCTAGGCACGTGGGGTGGCATGGTGGCCCCGCCTAGCGACAGGATTCACGCCGTCGGTATTCCACACTGGCTCGCAAAATATGGACTGGGCTCCTGGATGCTCGTGGGCATTGCACTCGTCATCATGGGAATAACCACAGCTCTTGGAGCCGTCTCTGAGGTTTTCCTTGGCGTGTTCTTAGCGTTTGTCCTCACCGCCGTTCTGCACCCCATGGTCGAGTGGCTTGACAAATACATGCCCCGCGTCCTTGCGACCGCACTTGCACTCATTTCCGGTTTCCTGATCTTCGGCGGCATGCTCACGTACGTCATCTTCGCGGTGGCCAACGAATGGCACGACTTGGCCGCACAGTTCGAAGACGGCGTGGAAGACATCCTTAGATTCTTCACGGACGGCCCACTGCCAATCGATCTCACACGGGAAGAGATCACTGACGGCATCGGTAACGTGGTGAGCGCGGGCACCGAATGGGTTCAAGCCAACGCCACGACCATCGCCTCAACCGTTGCTACGAACGCGGGTCAGGTCGCCATGATTCTCACGATCCTCGCGCTCGCCCTCTTCGTCACCGCTGTCCTGCTCGCACAGGGCCCCGAGATGTGGCTCTGGGTGCTGAACCTACTCCCGTCGCGCAACCGCGAGCGTGTGAACCTGGGCGCATACGCCGGGTGGACAGCGTTCTCGGGTTATGCACGCGGCACCGTCATCATCTCGCTCATCAATGGCGTCCTCGCATTCATCTTCCTCCTCGTCGTTGGGGTCCCACTAGCCGCACCCCTCGCCGTGCTCGTCCTCATCGGAACGTTCATCCCGCTTGTCGGTGCGCCCGCCGCGATGGTCGTGGCAATGATCGTGGCGCTCGCCTCGGGCGGCATAATCGACTTCATCATCGTTGGAATCGGCATCGCCCTCGTCGGCCAGCTCGAAGGCAACCTGTGGCAGCCGCTCATCATGGGCCAACAGGTGTCGCTCCACCCCGCCGTCGTAGCTGTCGGCGTGGCGGCAGGAGGCTTCGCGGGCGGACTCGTTGGCGCTATTATCACCATCCCGATCATGGCGATTCTTTGGTCCGTGTACCGCACACTCAACCAGCCGGATCCACCGCTGGATGAGATTCCATACGTACCAAAGCAGAGAGTTCTTCCCGACGACGATTAGTCAGACTCGCGCCTCACGCTCGCCTCAGTATCACTGTGAGTACCGACCAGATACCCACATTGACGTACGACCTATTTTTAGGAGTCGCTTCCATATACCCCCTGGGGTATTATAGTTCGCATGCGCCTTAAGCTTGAGCAAGCAATGTCAGCCATCCGCCTTTGGACGAAGCGGCAGTGGGTCGTCGCGGTCATCGCAGGAATCTTATCTGGCCTGTTGATTGGCTTTGCCACAGTCCTCATTCCGAACCCTGTGTTTGGCCGAGACATCCCGCCGGTGTGGTGGAACTACCCTGTATGGATCGTGACGTCCATTCTCATGGGCATGCTTGTGGCTACCTACGTCAAGGGCACGCCACAGATGGACGAGAAGTCCGAAAATCGCACCACCGCACTCGGTACGGCGGGCGGAATCTTGGCGTGGTTCGCCGTTGGGTGCCCGGTCTGCAACAAGATCGCACTCCTCGCGCTTGGCTACTCGGGAGCTATCACGTGGTTCGCACCGGTTCAGCCATGGCTGGGCGTCATCGCTCTCATTTTTACAGCCGTCGCGCTCGTGTACCGCCTGGCCGGCCAGATCTCATGCACGATCACTACGAAGCAACTCGACGACGCCCACCCCAGGACCAAGACGCCGAACTTCATCTAAGCCGACTCTCGTCGTCTACCCCAGCCAACCATTGTTCCGGCGGGGATGGCTCTCGCACTCTTTTCCCATGGCGTCGACAATGGCCACCCGCATACGTGCCGGAAGTAACGCTGCCGGCGACGGTGAAGTAGTTCCATCGGAATCTGGAGCGGCTGGGATTTGAGATTCAGATGTGCGCGTAGGCCGATGCGGCCGTGCACGGAGAGACCATGGTGAGGGGACAAGCAACACGCGACGGTCCTGCACGATGCACAGGTGGCACCCAGCATGTAACTGAATGCGATCGGCGGGTCCTCGGCACGGCTGACCTCGAGGCGAATATCTTGGACCATGCCAACATATTCGTGGAGTTCGAGCCCCCAAAACCCGGGTCTAATAATGGGATAAGGTAACCGAGGAGCCTCCGTATTGTGGCGAGGCGCACCTAAGTCCCGATTCAGTGCTCGAAGTGGTGAATAGGCTGGAACGGAACGTACGACCTCCGCGCGCATGCTAAAACATTCCACCTCATCGCGGCGCAGTGAATCGAAGAGATGGTGACATGGTTCCCGATCTACTCACACAGACCTTCCTGCCGTCGACCACCGCGCTTGCGGACTCCACGATGGTGACCGCGCTGGTCAGTCTTTTGCCACTCGTGTTCTTTTTCGTGGCGCTCGGAGTCTTTTCGGTGCCCACGCACTGGTGCGCGATCGGCGCGCTGGCGGTGGCGCTGGTTGTGGCGATTGGCGCGATGGGAATGCCCCTTGGTATGTCACTCATGTCCGCCGCGGAGGGTGCTGCCTTTGGTCTCCTGCCCATCATTTACATCGTGGTGATGGCAGTGTGGCTCTATAACCTCACAGATCGATCGGGGCGTGCTGCCGACGTGCAAGCCGTGTTCTCTGCCGTCGGCAAAGGAGACATGCGCATTCAAGGCTTGCTCATCGGGTTTGCCTTTTGCGGTTTGCTCGAAGGGCTCGCAGGCTTCGGCGCGCCAGTGGCTATTGCATGCGCAATGATGTGGGCATTGGGCCTACCGCCGATTCGAGCGGCGATCGCGGTTATGGTCGGCAATGCGCTGAACGTCGGCTTCGGCGCGATGGCCATTCCGGTAACCACCGTGGCGAAGCTCGGCGGCGACGATCCAGTTCTGGTCGGCGCCACGATGGGGCGCATTACCCCGCTCTTGTTCGTGTTCGTGCCGTTCTTCATGCTGTTCATCTTGGACGGAGTGCGCGGGGTCAAGAATTGTTGGTTGGCCGCGGTTGTCGCGTGGGCAGGCATGGCGCTTGGTGTGGGCCTGACGTCAAACTTCCTTTCATACGAGCTCACCGCCGTGGTCGGCTCACTGCTCGCGTTCGCCTTCCTCGCACTCTTGCTCACGCGATGGACACCGGTGACGCCGGATGAGTTCCGCTCGCCCGCCGCCGACGAGAAGCTTCCCGCCTCACGGATCGCACTCGGCTTGCTGCCCTACTGGCTAGTCGTCATCATTTTTGCCGTCGCTAAACTCTGGACGTTTGGAGTGGATGTTCCGGCGACGCTCGCATCAACGAATTTTTCCTTCACGTGGCCTGGGCTTGAAGGTGTGCTCGCCATGGATGGAACGCAAAACCCCTCTGTCGAATTCTCGGTGCCATGGCTCTCCTCGCCCGGAACGATGCTCTTGCTAACCGGTCTCATCGTGGCGTTCGTGTATTCTCGCAATTCGTCGGGCGGACTCTTCTCGCTGTCTTTCGCCGAGGGATTTCGAACTTTGGGTGCGACGATCGTCGAACTACGAATGTCCATCCTGACAATCTGCCTCGTCATGTCTCTCGCCTACGTCATGAACTTCTCCGGGCAGACCGTGGCCATCGGAGCGTGGCTAGCGGGCACGGGTGCCGCATTCGCGTTCCTTTCCCCCTTCTTGGGATGGATCGGCACAGCCGTGACTGGGTCGGCTACATCGGCCGGCGCACTCTTTGGAAACTTGCAGGCGACAGCTGCGCAGGCAGCAGACCTACCCACACGTCTCCTTCTGGGAGTCAACGAGGTGGGCGGCGGAATCGGCAAGATCGTCAGCCCGCAGAATCTTGCGATAGCCACCTCGGCCGTAAAATCAAAGGGCAAGGAACCCGAGCTACTGCGAAAGGCCCTGCCCTATTCTCTCGCGCTCATCGTCTTGCTCGGACTCATCACCGTGCTCGCCTCCAATGGCGTGCTTAGCTTCCTCATCGCATAGGTCAACAACTATCCAATGAAAGGCACCCTATGAAAGTCGCGCTCTTTTCGACCTGCATGAACGACCTCATGTTCCCGCAGGCAGCGCAAGCAACGGTGCATCTTCTTCGCCGCCTCGGCCACGAGGTCTATTTCCCCGAAGGCCAGGCGTGCTGCGGTCAGATGCACATCAATACGGGATATTATCCCGAGGCCATGCGCCTCATCGACAATCACGTGGCAACGTTCGAGCCTGCGTTACATGGTGAATGGGACGCAATCGTGGCACCGTCAGGTTCGTGCACGGGTTCTATCCGCGAACAGCAAGCGATGGTTGCCGAGAATCAGGGTAACCACGACCTCGCGAAAAAGGCAGCGGACCTCGCAAAAATCACGTACGACCTACCGGAGTTCATTGTGGACGTTCTCGGACTAACCGACGTCGGAGCGTATTTCCCTCACAAGGTCACGTACCACACAACCTGCCACTCGCTACGCGTTACGCGCGTCGGTGACAAGCCGCTCCAACTTTTGCAGAACGTGGATGGCATCGATTACGTGCCCCTCCCCGATGCTGACGTGTGCTGTGGATTTGGAGGTACTTTTTCTCTCAAGAACCCTGAGGTATCCGTCGCCATGATGGCAGACAAGATGAGTGCTATTAAGTCCACGGGTGCTGAAATTCTTGTTGCTGGCGACTACTCGTGCCTCATGTCTATCGCGGGCGGACTGTCTCGCACCCGAAGTGGCGTGCGAGCCATGCACCTCGCTGAAGTACTAGCCGGAACAAAGGACAATGCGTGGGTTGCTCCCGCGACGACCACAAAGGTGGGTGTCTAATGATCGACAAACTCTCTAAGCTCGGCTCAGCGTTGGGCCTCAACCCCGCCGACTGGTCCGAAAAGGACATTGAAGAACACAAGCTGGGCTGGGTGCCGGGCCACCCGATCCCGGAAGATCCGCTTCGCTGGGGCAAGTCGTTCACAGAAAGCTCCCAAGAGGCGCTGCGCAATACCCAGATGCGTCGGAACCTCGGGTATGCCACTGGCGCCATCCGAAACAAGCGCAATACTCGTGTTGCCGAGATTTCAGATGATTGGGAAGACCTGCGTGAGGCAGCGTCGAATATCAAGCGCAACGTCGTCGCCAATTGGACCGAGCTCCTCGACGAGTTCGAAAAGAACGTCACCGCCAACGGCGGCATCGTCCACTGGGCGCGCGATGCCAAAGAAGCCAATGACATCGTTTACGACATCGTGAAGAACAAGGGCGTTGACGAGGTCGTCAAGGTCAAGTCCATGGCTACCCAAGAAATAAATCTCAATGAAAATCTTGGCGAACGTGGCATCCAGGCATGGGAAACCGATCTTGCCGAGCTCATCGTCCAGCTATCGGAAGACATGCCTTCACATATCGTCGTGCCAGCGATCCATCGTAACCGCGCAGAGGTCAAGGCAATCTTCGAGGCCCGAATGGATGGCGTACCGGAGAATATGGGTAACGAGCCACGCGAACTTGCGATGGCCGCCCGCGCACATCTGCGCAAGAAGTTTCTCTCCGCGAAAGTAGCCATTTCGGGCGCCAACATTGGCGTGGCTGAGACTGGAACCGTGGGCATTTACGAATCGGAAGGAAACGGCCGCATGTGCCTGACCCTTCCCGAAACGCTCATCACTGTGATGGGCATTGAAAAGCTCATCCCCAAATACGAGGACATCGAGGTTATTTCCCAGCTTCTTGCTCGGTCAGCCACTGGTGAGAAGATGAACCCCTACACGTCTTTCTGGACGGGCGTCACCGAAGGAGATGGCCCGCAGGAGTTCCATATCGTGCTGATGGACAACGGACGCACCAACGTGCTCAAGGATCCAACTGGTCGCGAGGCCCTCAAGTGCATTCGGTGTGCGGCGTGCATGAATATTTGCCCCGTCTACCGCCAGACGGGCGGACACGCCTACAACTCCGTATACCCAGGACCAATCGGAGCGATCCTCACGCCTCAGTTGCTAAACGCAACAGACAAGAGTGATCCAGCTGCCTCGCTACCGTTTGCTTCGACTCTGTGCGGTGCATGTGGCGACGTCTGCCCGGTCAAGATCGATATCCCCGCAATTCTCGTCCATTTGAGGCACAAGTACACCGAAGCCAACCGGGGTGTTGTTCCCGGAGCGTGGGATGTGGCTATGAAGACGTCGTCAAAGGTCATGGGTTCGGGGAAAGCGATGGAGGCGGTCGGAAAGGCTATGCCGGCCGGACGCTTTGTCGCGGGACCAGATCGCAAGATCGGCTACATGCCCATCCCTGTGGCTAATCTCTGGACCCGCGTCCGAGATTTGCCGGCGCCACCTGCGCAAACATTTCGTGACTGGTGGAAAGACCACAACGAGGGAGGTTCCAATTGACCACCGCCAAAGAAGACATCTACGCGCGCATTCGTGCTGTTGGTTCGATCGAATCGCCGGATATCCCGCGTGATTACAGGAGGCCTAGCGTTGTCTCCAGGGAGGAGATCATCTCCGACATGGTCAGCGCGCTCGAGGATTACACGGCTGTGGTCACCCGTGTTGGGCCGGACGGGATCGCAGATGCAATCGCTCAGATGCTCGAAGATGTGTCTACTGTGGTAGTTCCGGACGGGCTAGATGATGCTTGGAAGGATGCGGCCGCACGTAACGGGCGCGACGTTCGCGTGGATCTGCCCCAGCTGACGAAGGACGAACTCGACAAGACCGACGCCGTGCTCACCGGAGCGCGAGTCGGGACGGCCGATTCTGGAACGATCATGCTCGATGGCGAACCCGACCAAGGCCGGCGCGCGATCACTCTCGTGCCCGATACGCACGTCATCGTGCTCGAGGCCGATGACATCAAGGCCACGCTGCCAGAAGCCATTGCGATTCTCGAGAAAAATCCTGGACGCCCCACCACGTGGATTTCTGGGCCTTCCGCCACATCGGACATCGAGCTCGTTCGGGTGGACGGCGTGCACGGGCCGCGCAATCTTCGAGTCGTGATCGTAGAACGGTAGTGCGCGTTTGCAGTGGGAATCACGGTAGAACTTCCTGATTCTCACTGCACCGCACATTTTTGTGCCTTCGAGTGGCTGATGCAAATGTGGACCCGAGTCCATCAGAACCGTCGCGATGACGGAGATAACCTCTAGGAGTCACCCTCGGACGCATGTGCGTTGACATTCGTTTCGTGAGGTGACGGAGGCATCCGCGGATCCTAGTCTCCTGGGAGTGGCCGCCTGAGGTTGGATATAGGGTTCAGTGTTGAACAATTGCACACCCACCGACGCTCATGACAAGCCCGCGCCTCGTGGAACGGCTTCGCGCGGTGGATCGTCAGCAGTCTCCAGGTGTCGGGTGTAGGACCCTCGCACCTTGAACTACGGTTCAAAGGTCGAGAGAATTAACACGTGACTACTTTAGCTACGACAAAACTGTCCATCATTGGTGCGGGCTCAGTTGGTACCGCCCTTGCCTATGCGAGCCAGATCCGCGGATCTGCCAACACCATCGCGCTCTTCGACATTAATGAGCCCAAGGTCGAAGCCGAAGTTCTCGACCTCGCGCACGGCTCGCAGTTCATGCTTGCCTCTCAGGTCATCGGCGGAGCGGATTACGACGTCACGGCCGATTCAGACGTCGTCGTCATTACGGCGGGTGCTAAGCAGCAACCAGGCCAAACTCGCCTCGACCTCGCCGCGAAGAACGTCAAGATCCTGGAGGGCATGCTCCCAGAGCTCGTCGAGCGCTCCCCCGAAGCCGTGTTCATCCTTGTGACGAATCCCGTGGACGTGCTCACCTACGTCGCCACCGAAATCGTTGATCTGCCGAAGGGACGCATTTTCGGCTCGGGCACCGTGCTCGACTCATCGCGACTGCGCTGGCTGGTGGGGCGTACGATCGGCATTTCCGCCCGTTCTGTTCACTCGATGATGATCGGCGAGCACGGCGATTCCGAGTTCGCGATGTGGTCGTCTGCGACGATCGGCCAGCTTCCCCTGCGGGATTGGACGAACGACGACGGCGAGAAGGTCTTCACCCAGGAGGTGCTCGACTCGATCGAACACGAGGTGGTGAACTCCGCCTACCGAATCATTGAGGGCAAGGGCGCTACGAACTACGCCATTGGCATTTCGGGCGCGCGCATCGTGGAGGCCGTGATCGGCGACCACCGGGCGATTTTGCCGGTGTCGGCGGTGGGCAACACGGCAGATCCCGAAATTGCGCTCTCGGTGCCGTCACTCGTGGGCCGCTCGGGCGTCATCCGCGCTCTCGACATCGATCTAGACGCTACCGAGCAGGACAGGCTCGACCATTCCATCGCCACGTTGCGCGAGTCAATCGCCAGCGTCGGCTATTAGTGGGGACAGTCTAAAGATTCGCCGGGCCGTGGCCGGACGCGATCGAAATACGATTGAAGGCGTTAATGAGGACGATGGTCCACAAAATGGAGCCGACCTGTTCCTCAGTAAAATAGTCGAGCGCCTCATCGATAATAAGATCGCGTTCGGTCGTATGGTCCATGATGGTGAACGCCTCCGCCAGTGCAAGCGCCGCACGCTGCTCAGGTGTAAACGGCGCCTCCATGTCCCGCCAGACCGGAATGAGGTCAATAAGTTCCTGCTTCATTCCCGCCTTGCGCAGAGGTGGGACATGCGAGCTCATGCATGCCACGCACCCGTTGATCTGCGAGACCCGCACGTTGACAAGCTCAAGTAACTCGTCGGTCAGACCGTGTCCACGCGCCACCTTGCGCGATTCCATTGCCGCCTTGTTCATCGGCTTTTGCATCTCGAGAAAGTTTCTACTGATATCAAAACGTGTCATGTTTCATCACCTACCAATAAACTATCTCATTCACACACACTGTGGCCCCACCCCGCCTTCGATTCGGCGATGCACTGATTTATTCCCTCTCAAGCGGAACGGATAAATCCTTAATGTCAAGGGCCGGCAGCGATCACGGCGCCCGGCATACCTTTTCCAGGCCGGCTCGCTACGCGGACAGGATTTCCACGAAAATAGTCATTGCACCAGCTATCGGTGCTTCTTAATCAAAGATGACGGGTTGTGCGGGATCTTCGACGAGCCGCATGACCATAGCGACCTGTTCGGGTGTGGTCTTACCAAGGGCGAGGTCGGGTAGGTCGGCCGGGTCAAAATAGCGAGCATCCGTCGTCTCAATATTCGCCTCGAACTGGCCGCCCACCACCTCGCACTCGACGAAAATCTTCCAAATACTCCACGGCAGGTCCGGGGTATTGTGCTTCGAGCGGTCCTGAATCGCCAACACTCGCAACGCATTCGCGTCGAGCCCGGCCTCCTCCTTGATCTCTTTTTCTACGTTCTCGCGCAACGTCTCCCCAATGTCAGCCCACCCGCCAGGTAAAGCCCACCCATCGGCGTCGTGCACCAGCAAAATTCTGCCCTCGCGCACGATCACGGCGCGCGTGTCGAGCTTAGGCGTTTGGTATCCGGTCTCGTTGTTGAACAGATTCACGACGACGTCGGTCGGAAGCTCCGTGTACGCCGCGAGTATTTCCGTGGAGATTTCGCGCCGGCGAGTGTACCGCTGGCGGTCGAAGTCATCTGTTGTGTATGTCACGCCGATTTGGCCGATGGCTTGAATTTCCATCGCCCAGTCGAGCCACTGTCGTTCGTTACGCATACTTCCACATTAGTCCGCGAGGAGGAACGGCGATCGACGGTGGGACTAGTCCATATCCATGACCTGGTTGAGCACTTGGGTGAATACTGCCGGTGGTTGGGCACCCGACACTGCGAGTTTGCCATCGAAAATGAAAAACGGAACGCCCTGTATTCCGATCTGTCGGGCGGAGCGAATTTCGGCATTCACGTGGTCGACGTAGGACTTGTTCTCGATCACCTCGCGCACCACGTCACCATCGAGACCCACCGACTTCGCGAACTCCACAAGCTGATTCGGATCGGAAATATTCTTACCATCCGTAAAGTATCCACGCTTCACAACGCGATCCCATTCGTTGCCCTTGCCCTGCTCACGGGCGTAGTGGCCCACGCGGTGAGCATCCAAGGTATTGACGATCGGGGCCTCGCGCCAATTGTAAGTGAGCCCAACGTCAGCGGCCTGCTTAGCAAGCTGGTCCTGCATCTGATCGATCTGAGCGCGGTTCATCCCCTTGCCCTTCTCGAAATATTCGTACGGGTCTGTGGCTTCTTTCGGCGCATTCGGATCAAGCTGGAACGAACGCCAGGTGATCTCCACGTCGTCGGCACCTTCGAACTCCTCGAGCGCAATCGCAAGGTGGCGTTCCCCGAGCGTGCAGAACGGACAAATGTAATCTGACCAAATATCAATCTTCATACCAGCCATAACGCTTTTCCCACCCACATCCTTCCAAAAGGGGCACGAATGTGAGACACGGACCTGAAAGATCTCTGGGAATCGCGCATTACTCTTACTTGGCGCGGGTGTTTGGGTCTACACTGCAAGACAATGGCAGTTCAAACAATCAACGTTCGGATCAGTGATTCCGAACCACACGTAGGCCGCGCACGACTGCGCCCGCCCCACGCGAAAGAAATTGCGACCGTCCTCATCGTGGTGGTGCTACTCGTGGGATTGAACCTCGTATCCCACCTGACCATTTTCTCCAGCTGGTTCTTCACCGTGCCGAGCGGCGTGGGACTCATTCTGCTGGTCGGGCGCTGGATGGGCTTAACCTGGCACGACATCGGGCTATCTCGTCAAACCCTGCACAAGGGCCTGTGGTACGGGGCGGTGGCAGCCACGATCGTCATGCTCGGCGTCATCATTGGACTATCCTTACCGATGACTCGGCCACTCTTTTTAGACGACAGCTTTGCATCCATGCGAACTGCGCTCATCAGCGCGTTCGTCATCATTCCGTTGCAAACGGTGCTACCTGAGGAGCTGGCCTTTCGCGGGGTGCTCCATAGCTCGCTCAACAAACTCGGAGGCTTTCGCGCCACCGTTATCATCGGATCGGGATTATTTGGCCTGTGGCACGTGACATCGTCACTCAACATGGCGGCTGAAAATCGCGGCCTAACTGCCATCTTGGGTCACGGCACGCTCGCTCAGCTTGTGGGCATTGGGATCGCCGTCGTAGCAACGACGTTCGCCGGACTCGCGTTCACGTGGCTCCGGCACCGATCGGAATCTATTTTGGCGCCGATGGGACTGCATTGGGCGTTCAACGGCTGTGGGGCTCTCGCCGCCGCAATCGCCTTTCAAATGTAGCTGAGCCGTCTCGTCACGGCCGGTGTCTCGGGTTTCGTGCGCGGATCATCGCGCCGGCCGGAATCGGGCGTGGGCACGGCATCGAGAATTGGCGCGCGGGGTGGTTGATTTCGTCCACGGGCTCGCCCGCGTCATCAAGTAGGCCCACTGCCGGCACCTCGTACGCAACTGGAGGTTCGCCCGGGAAAAGGAACTCAATCATCGAGCCAGACGTGATCTTATTCTTCGCGTGCAAATAGAGACGTTTGGAGTCGGCGTCATACTCGTCCACAACGCCCACGAGCAGCCACTCGTTGATGTAGCCGCCCTTGTTCACCTCTTCGCTCGCGGGGTGCTCCGGGTAGTAAAATCCCGTGGAATATTGACGGTGGGTGACCTTGTTCGGCTCGTCCGCCAACCACTCAGAAAACTGGACGGGGGTGGCGGGCCGCGCTTCGCCGTCGTCGGGAGTGTGAACCTGATCGTGGAACGGTACGAGCACGCGCCCAGATTCGTCCTCGAAACCGCGCTGGACCATGTACTCGTTCACGGCCGTCTTGTAAGCGTTCGTCATCGCGGCCACGTAGTAGGCGCTCTTCGCGCGGCCCTCGATCTTTAGGCTGGTCACGCCGGCGTCGAGGATGTCATCCACGTGCTCAACCGTGTTCATGTCATTCGCATTGAAGAGGAATGTGCCGTCATCCGTAATCTCGACGGGGATAAATTCGTTCGGACGTCGCTGCTCGACCACGTGATACTTGTAGCGGCACGGTTGCGAGCAGTCGCCCTGGTTGGCGTCGCGGCCAACGGTGTGCTGCGATATAAGGCACCGGCCAGAGAACGCCATACACATCGAGCCATGCACGAACGCTTCGATCTCGAGGTCTGCGGGAATGTTCGCCCGAAGTTCGCGGATCTCAGCGAGACTGAGCTCGCGAGCGAGCACGATTCGTGAAGCGCCGAGTTGGGCGAGGGCGTTCGCGGCCTGGTAGTTAGTGACGCCCGCTTGCGTAGAAATATGGATTTCCGTGTTCGGCGCGACCTCACGCGCCGCCATGAGCACACCGATGTCGGTGACGATCAACGCGTCCACGCCGATCTCGCCGAGCTGACCCATATAGTCGTTCATCGCGGGTACATCCCCCGACGAGGGCAAAATATTACACGTGACAAATACGCGGGCACCGCGATCGTGTGCGTAGTTCTTTGCCTCTTCGATCTGCCCGAGCGAGAAGTTCTTGGGTGCCGTGCGCATGCCGAATTCTTGGCCGCCAAAATAAACGGCATCGGCGCCGAAGTCGACGGCGGTCTTCAGGATGTCAAGACTTCCCGCAGGTGCGAGCACCTCGGGGCGAGTGCGGCGGCGGACGCCAGAAAATCGTTCAGTCACACGGGTATTCTACGTGCGCCGATGGCGTGAACCCAGTTCCGCCGCGTGACTTTGCCAGCGTGCCGGTCGGTGCCTGCGAGCGGTCGGCTGTTACACGGATTGGCATTTCTCGCCGCCGCGACTATCGAGAACGAATACAAAAATTGTTTTCTTAGCACAGGCCTGCTGAAAAACTTCCCGGCAAGAATGGCAGTCTGCCACCGGTTCGGGGCAGACCTAGACTAACCCTCGGCAAGGCATTGGGTTGTGCTAATTTCTGAAGCCGTGGATCGGAGCGGGAATAAAACCGCCGCGGCGAACGAACTCGGTGCTCGCCACAGTATTGACAGGCAGGACGGGCGCGTATCCGAGCAGGCCTCCGAAGTCGACCTCGTCGCCTTCCTCCGTGCCGGGCGCCGGAATGACGCGGACGGCGGTGGTCTTGTGGTTCATCACGCCGATCGCAGCCTCGTCGGCGATGATGCCAGATATCGTCTCCGCGGGAGTGTCCCCTGGGATAGCCACCATATCGAGGCCGACGGAACAGATTGACGTCATCGCTTCGAGCTTGTCGATCGACAGCGTACCTGCGCGCACCGCGTCGATCATCTGACGATCCTCCGAGACCGGAATGAATGACCCCGATAGACCACCCACGCGCGAGCAGGCCATCATGCCGCCCTTTTTGACGGCATCATTGAGCAGGGCCAACGCGGCGGTTGTGCCGTGTGTGCCTACCTGGTCGAGACCCATAGTCTCGAGAATTGCGGCTACCGAGTCGCCGACTTCTGCCGTGGGCGCGAGAGATAGATCGACAATTCCGAACGGCACATCGAGACGGTCAGATGCGAGTTCACCGACGAGACGTCCCGCGCGCGTGATTTTGAAGGCCGCCTTCTTGATTTCTTCCGAAATCTCGTGAAGCGGCGCGCCTGCCATATCTTTGATCGCTCTCGAGACGACGCCGGGGCCTGAGACTCCCACGTTGATCACGCAGTCCGGTTCCTCAGCCCCATGGAAAGCGCCCGCCATGAACGGGTTGTCCCCCACCGCGTTCGCAAACACGACGAGCTTGGCACATGCGATCGCGTTTCGATCCGCCGTCAGCTCTGCTGCCTCCTTGATGATGCGCCCCATCGCAGCGACGGCATCCATGTTGATACCCGCCCGCGAGGACGCCACATTGACCGAGCCGCACACAAGGTCAGTCTCTGCAAGAACGCGAGGAAGAGAACGAAGAAGGATGCGGTCCGCCGTCGTCATCCCCTTCTCGATGAGTGCCGAATATCCGCCGATAAAGTCCACGCCCACAGCCTTCGCCGCGCGGTCGAGGGCGTGCGCGGCATCCATCGGATCACCCTCGACGCCGGCAATGACCATTGCGATTGGGGTCACCGAAATGCGTTTGTTAACGATCGGGATGCCGAGCTCGCGCTCAATTCCCTCAGCTACCTCAACGAGTCGGGCCGCTTGGGTTGTCACGCGTTCATAGATCGCGTCGCACGTCTCAGACATCGTGGAGCGTGAGCATTCGAGCAGAGAAATTCCCAGCGTGACCGTGCGGATGTCCAAGCGGTATTTCTCGATCATCTCTACGGTGGAGAGGATGGATTGTGCGCGGTGAAGGAGTGCCATACCGTCCCCTACAATTCATTCATTGCCGTGAACAGGTCCTCAGACTGGACTCTGATCACGAGGTTCTGGGCCTTCTCCACCACGAGAAGCGCATCCTGAATTTCATCAATCGACCGGGCGTCTTCGTCAAATTCCACGCGTAAAATCATGGTGAAATACTCGCCCATAATCGTCTGCGACATATCCAAAATATTGGCGTTATTTTCGGCAAGCGATGTGGTGACCGCCGCAATAATTCCAGGGTGGTCAGTTCCAGTTACGGTGATAATCGCGAACATGTACATGAGTGTATCGCCCAAGGTTGCTGCCGAAGAATGATCATAGGCCTACGTAGGGCGTTGAAGCTTGCATTGGCGTGGCACCACGACACAAATCGGGCCTGACCGGATAGCCGGTCAGGCCCATTAATCGTGGAGCTAGTGGGATTCGAACCCGCGACCTCTTCGTTGCGAACGAAGCGCGCTACCAACTGCGCCATAGCCCCTTGCCCGATGATCATAACAAAACACCGGCGCGGAGCGCTGACACATTTGCGTCTATTCCGTCACGCTATGTTCAAAGGCAACTTCCGAGGATTAAGGAACTCGATAACACCCCTGATCACGACTTCCCCATCAACACACGGCGGAGAGGGGGTACCTTTGCTTCGCGGCTCATCGCAGAGAAGCTCACTCAAGAGGCGACCTTTGCCAGACATCTCGATCTTAGGTCGCATCTTTATGTTCGCCTCTAGAACAGCACGCCTTCCGGTCACGAGCGCGGATGGGACGGGAGCGTCCAAGAATTCACGCATCGATGGTCTGCGCGAGTCGGCTAAATGCCGTTGTCTTCGACGAACTTGACGATGTGCGCTGCGAACGCCGTGGGCGCGTAGGCAAACCAGTCCCAGTCGGCCTCGGCCACCTCATGGAAGTCCCAGCCGAGCGCGCGCAGTTCTTGGGCTCCCGTGTACCCCGCCTTGTCTTCTTCAGCGACGACGACACGACGTGGCACGCTCACTTTTCCCGCATGCATGCGCAGATCGGCTCCCTTGAATGCACCGAGCAAGATATTCGACTGTTCGCGGGTGGCGGCATCCTCGACATCGCGGTGGAATCTGAGCCCCGCCTTCATCTTGAACACGTCTGCGCCCGTCAGGTGCAGACGAGGGCTACTCAGAAAGATGCCCGCCGTCCGCCCAGGGTGTTCGAGCGCATACCGAATTGCCGGAATTGCGCCGACTCCTTCGGCGACGATGACGGCCGGGTCAAGCAGGTTCAGATGAGCAAGATCGCGATTAATCTGGGTGACCATTGCATCGCGGTGATCTTTACTATTCCCACCGATGCGCGCCACACTGTAGATGTCGGGCGCTACAACAGCCCAGTGAGGCGGGAGTCGGTAAGCCACAGCCCGCCACGCGACTGGCAGTCTTGTGTGGCCATGCACGAATGCAACGA
>JBHWRK010000170.1:0-12659 GCA_043426715.1 Trueperella sp.
TCTCTGGAGCAGTCCACAAGGCTCTCTGTGGGAGCATTTCATGCGGAGCGCTTCCGGTCAGCCGGCGCCACGCACATCGTGGATTTCGGCTCCGGCATAGGTGCGGACTCGATGGCGTTTGCCGCGCTAGGGTTCCAAACCACCGCGATAGAGATGGACGAGGAGACGGCCGCTGCGGCGCGTATTAATTTGCGGCCATTTCCAGAAGCCGACGTGCTTCACACCAACGGATTCGACGTGAATTTCGGGCAGCTTGGCGCGGACGCGATCTGGATTGATCCAGCCCGGCGACGCGATGGCCGCCGCCTGAAGAACCCCGACGACTGGAGCCCTGCACTGAGTAAAGCCATCAAACTTGCTCGGCAATTTAACAGTGCGGGCATCAAAGTTGCCCCCGGTATTGATTATGGGGCGCTCCCCGAGGACGCGCTCGTCGAGTGGATATCCGTAGACGGCGACCTCGTCGAAGCCGTCATCTGGCTAGGCTATGCCGCTAAGAAACCGGGACGCCACGCACTCGCCATTGCGTCGGAAGGCGGCGCCCATCGCTGGGACTCCGGCGTTGACGACCCACAAACGCCCGCCATTCAGGTCACGCCCGCCGCTCTCGGCACTCTCGTGTACGAGCCCGATCCAGCAATCATTCGCTCGGCCTCGATCGCGTCGATCTGCAAGAAGTTCACTATCGCACCCGTCGCGGACGGCATCGCCTACCTCACCGGCGACGAACTACTCGATTCACCATTCCTCACCGGCTTTAGAGTCGTCGATGTCCTCCCGTTGGAACCGGGGCCGATCCGTAAGACGCTCACACGCCTGGGCGCGGGCCGAGTTGAAATCAAAAAGCGAGGCACCGGCGTCGACCCTGAGAACTTCCGCAAGAAACTCAAGCTGAATCCCAAGCTCCCCGGCGAACTAACACTCATAGCAACACCCACAGTCACGGGCAAGCACCGAGCCATTATTTGCGAACGGGTGGTTCGCCCCGTTTCGGGCCGTTAGGCCCTGAGACGCCTGCCACCACAGCACCGAAAAGGTTGAATACCTCAACGAAAAGGGGCAAAATTTCGGTAGACCAAAAAGATTTTTGAGGGCCAATGGAATTTGAGGGCCGATGGAAAACGTTCTTCCCGCATTTTTACTCACGCTGGGCGCAGGCCTTGCCACCGGCGTGGGCGCAGCATTTGCATTTCTTGTTCGCAAGCCCACTCCCCGCCTACTGTCGACTGCGTTGGGATTCTCGGCAGGAGTCATGCTCTACGTGTCTTTCGTAGAAATCCTACCGAAGGCAACCGAAGCGATGGCCGAGAGCCACTCGAACGCAGACTGGTTGGCTGTCGGAGGCTTCTTCGTCGGTATCGCCGTGATCGCGGTAATCGACGCAATGGTCCCCGAGGTTTCCAATCCGCACGAATTCCATGAGCCGGATAATTTTCTCTCCGAACCCGGTGATTTGGACCTCATCTACAAGCGCGATGCGGACTCACAGGCCAAGCTCATGCGCATGGGCATGATGACGGCCCTCGCGCTCGCGCTTCATAACTTCCCCGAAGGTTTCGCAACCTTTCTTTCCGGTCTTTATGACTTGGAGATGGCTATCCCAGTTGCCATCGCGATCGCGATCCACAACATCCCAGAGGGCATCGCCGTCTCACTGCCGATCTACTACGCCACAGGTTCGCGTAGGCGGGCATTTCGACTCTCGTTCGCGTCTGGTTTATCCGAACCGGCGGGTGCGCTGATTGGTTTTTTCCTCCTGCGCGAGGTTATGAACAACATGATCTTCGGGATGTCATTCGCCGCCGTCGCTGGCATCATGGTCTACATCAGCCTCGATGAGCTTCTGCCCTCCGCCGAAAAATTCGGCAGGCACCACTGGGCAATGGGTGGATTGATCGCGGGCATGGCCGTCATGGCCCTTTCGCTTCTCCTGCTCTAGAAGATAGAGAGACGACGGATCGGTTGTAGTTTTCGAAAGGTGCGCCCAGCGCCTAGCGCAGGACGACCTGGCTGCGAGGCAGGCCCGTGTTGACCGTAACGTCGAGGGGCGATTCATCCACACCTTCGCGGCGGACCGACCAGCCAAGGGCCGCAATCATTGCGCCGTTGTCGGTGCAGTAACGAATGGGCGGGATGCGCACTGTGATGCCGTATTTTTTGGCTCGCTCCTCGGCCATTTCACGCAGCATGGTATTCGCAGAAAAACCGCCACCGATGACGAGCGTGTCTGAGTCGTACACTTGACAGGCGCTAAACGCCTTTTCGAGGAGCACGTCGCACACGGCAAACGAGAACCCTGCCGCGATGTCCTCCTTCGGAATCTCCTCGCCACGTTCCTCACAGCCCTCGATGTAGCGAGCGACCGCAGTCTTCATCCCGGAAAACGAGTAGTTAAAGCGGTGACGTGCCTTGTCCTTACCGCGAGACAGGCCGCGCGGGAATCGGATCGCATCGCGGTCACCCCTCTGAGCAAGCTTGTCAATATGCGGCCCGCCCGGGTAGGGCAGGCCGAGCAGGCGGCCGACCTTGTCAAAGGCTTCGCCAGCGGCGTCGTCCAGCGTGCCGCCGAGCTCCTCGATCTCAGTGGCAATGTTGTCCACCTTGAGCAAGTGCGAGTGTCCGCCGGAGACCACAAGCCCCACGAATCTCTCCGGAAACTCGCCATTAACCAGCTGATCCACCGCAATATGTCCCACGATATGGTTAACGCCGTACAGTGGCACATCCAGCGCGAGCGCGAGAGCCTTGGCGGCCGATGCCCCGATCGTCAGCGGACCCACGAGACCTGGACCAGCGGTGAATGCGATCGCATCAACATCGTCAAGTTCAACGCCGGCCTTCTCAAGAGCCGCATCGAGCGTCGGAATGAACGACTCCAAGTGGGCGCGAGAGGCAATCTCCGGGATGATGCCACCGAAGCGCGCGTACTCGTCCATGGACGTAGCGGTGACGTCAGCGAGTAGCTCGCCGCCCCGGACCAGCGCGATACCGGTCTCGTCGCAGGAAGTTTCAATACCAAGAATCAGTTCATTCACGGGCGTTAGTCTACCTGTGCACGCTCACGCCGGCTGCGCAGGGTGCGCGGAATCATAGCCACACGTCGGGTAAAAGCGTGCCGGCCCTTGGACTTTGCCTAGCCACTAGCGTCATCGCTCCTGCTCATTTGTACCGTTGCATCCACGCCTTTCGCGCATGATCTCCGTAGGCTCCTCGATCCAACCGGCTCCCCTATAGTGGCCGGCGGCAGGTATTGGACCTCCCAATACATCGCGGCGTACAAAGCAAAAGACCCCACGGGAAAATCTGAGAGTTCTACACTCTATTTTCCCGTGGGGTCTTTAACGTGTTCAGCTCACCGGCCTAAGGGTCATGTGATCGCCCTCGGCGGCCGGTGGGTCTGACTAGCGGCCGTGAGCACCCGCCTTCATTAGCTCGCGGTTAAGAAGCGAGATCAGCTCAAGCGGAACTTCCTTCGGGCACGCATCGTGGCAGGCGCCCACGTTGGTGCAACCGCCGAAGCCCTCGGCGTCGTGCTGAGCAAGCATGTTGACCACGCGGTCGTAGCGCTCGGGCTGGCCCTGCGGGAGCAAACCGAGATGCATAACCTTTGCGGACGTAAACAGCATGGCCGATCCGTTCGGACACGCAGCCACACATGCGCCACAGCCAATGCAGGCGGCGGCTTCAAACGCGCGGTCAGCGTATTCCTTTGGCACCGGAACCGCGTGTGCGTCCGGGGCCGCGCCGGTGTTTACTGAAATGTAGCCACCGGCCTGGATGATGCGGTCGAGCGATCCGCGATCAACAACTAGATCCTTGAGGACGGGGAAGGCTGTCGAGCGCCATGGCTCAATCGTGATCGTGTCGCCGTCCTTGAACGTACGCATGTGTAACTGACACGTCGTGGTTACCTGCGGACCATGAGGATCGCCGTTGATGACGAGTCCACACTGGCCACAGATGCCCTCGCGGCAGTCGGAGTCGAACGCCACGGGCTCCTTGCCCTCGGCAAACAACTCCTCGTTAAGCTGATCGAGCATCTCCAGGAAGGAGGAATCCTCATCAACATTTGCGAGGGTGTGGGTATCGAAATGGCCGGCATCGCCCTGGCCATTCTGGCGCCAAAATTCGAGGTTAATTTTCACTTGTAGCTCCGCTGCTTCATTTCGACGAATTCGTAGTTGAGGTCTTCCTTATGGAGGACTGGGGCCTGCCCGTCCCCGGCGAACTCCCAGGCCGCGACGTAAGCGAACTCATCGTCGTGACGAAGTGCCTCGCCTTCCTCGGTCTGCGATTCGGCACGGAAGTGGCCACCACAGGATTCCTCGCGATGCAAAGCATCGATACACATGAGCTCTCCCAGCTCGAGGAAGTCGGCCACCCGGCCTGCCTTCTCGAGGCTCTGGTTGAGTTCGCCGGCCTTGCCAGGCACTCGTACGTTCTTCCAGAAGTCTGCCCGCAGTTCGCGAATCATACCGATAGCCTTCTTCAGGCCGTCTTCGGTGCGATCCATACCGCAGTACTCCCACATGATGTTGCCGAGTTCCTTGTGGTAGGAATCGACGGAACGGTTTCCTTCGTTCGTCATGAAGAAGTTGACGCGATCTTCCACGTCCTGACGAACGGCCGCAACCTCCGGATGATCCGGGTTGAGCTTGTCGAACGGACCGTCGGCCAGGTAATCATTGATCGTGTTCGGCAGGACGAAGTAGCCGTCAGCCAGACCCTGCATGAGGGCCGACGCGCCGAGGCGGTTCGCGCCGTGATCGGAGAAGTTTGCCTCTCCCGTGACGAACAGGCCAGGAATCGTAGACTGCAGATCGTAATCCACCCACAGGCCGCCCATCGTGTAGTGAACTGCCGGGTAAATACGCATCGGAACCTCATACGGATCCTCTGCCGTGATCTGCTCGTACATGTCGAACAAATTGCCGTACTTTGCAGAGACCGCATCCTTGCCCATGCGCTGGATCGCATCCGAGAAGTCGAGGTAAACGCCGCGGCGCACCTGGCGCTCAACGCCGTCCGTGCCTACCTCAGCAATTGCCGGGCCAACACCGCGGCCCTCGTCACACATGTTCTTGGCCTGACGCGACGCGATATCGCGAGGCACGAGGTTACCGAATGCCGGGTAGATACGCTCGAGGTAGTAGTCGCGATCTTCCTCAGGAATGTCGCGTGGGTCCTTAGCGGCATCTTCTGCCTTCTTCGGAACCCAAATACGACCATCGTTACGCAGCGACTCCGACATGAGGGTCAGCTTCGACTGTGACTCGCCCGACTGCGGAATACAGGTGGGATGAATCTGCGTGTAGCACGGGTTGCCGAAATAGGCGCCCTTGCGATGTGCACGCCAGATCGCTGACGCGTTACAGCCCATCGCATTAGTCGACAGGAAGAAGACGTTGCCGTACCCACCAGAGGCGAGCACGACGGCGTCAGCGAGGTGAGTTTCGATCTCGCCAGTCTTCATGTCGCGGGAGATGATGCCGCGTGCACGTCCGTCCACGATGATGAGATCAACCATCTCGTGTCGGTCATACGTCTTGACCGTTCCCGCGCTTACCTGACGCATGAGCGCCTGGTAGGCACCGATCAGGAGCTGCTGGCCTGTCTGGCCACGAGCGTAGAACGTACGCGAGACCTGCACGCCACCGAACGAACGGTTATCCAGCAGGCCTCCGTATTCGCGCGCAAATGGGACGCCTTGCGCAACGCACTGGTCGATGATGTTCGCCGAGACTTCAGCCAAGCGGTACACGTTCGACTCGCGAGCGCGGAAGTCGCCTCCCTTAATCGTGTCGTAGAAGAGGCGGTAGGTTGAATCGTTGTCGTTCTTGTAGTCCTTGGCTGCGTTAATGCCGCCCTGTGCCGCAATCGAATGCGCACGGCGTGCCGAGTCCTGATAGAAGAACGCTTTAACGTTATATCCCATTTCGCCCAGCGATGCCGCGCCGGCGCCACCCGCTAGGCCGGTTCCGACCATGATGACGTCAAGCTTGCGGCGGTTCGCCGGATTGACGAGGCGCGCTTCAAACTTGCGCGTCTCCCAGCGCTCTGCGAGCGGTCCGGAGGGAGCCTTGGTGTCCGCGATTGGTTCGCCTTCGCGGTAGAGGCCCTTAATCAATGTTTCAGTCATGTTTCTCCACTCCCCTTAGGAAATTAACCCAACGAGAATTGCGGTGGGCGGTGCCATGAATCCAATAAACACGGCCAGTGCCACAACGTCCGCGAAGATCTTGTAGCCTCGCTCGCGCTTCGTGCGAGACAGGCCCAGAGTCGCAAACGCAGACCACACGCCGTGGTGGATGTGGTACAGGATGATGGCGAGCGAGACGAAGTAAATCACGTAGATGTACCAGTGCTCGGGGGAGAACGACTGGACCATACGCTCATAAGGCGTGATCTCGCGGAAACCATCTCCGACCTGAATCGTGAGCGTCGTGAAATGCAGAAGGTGGAATGTGATGAAGAGGACCAATCCAAGGCCGCCCCAGCGCATCATCGATGCGGTGTACTTGCTGGCCGTGGTGACCTTCTTACCAGTGTTCACCTTGTACGCGCGGCCGCGGGCAGTGCCAGCCCGGCGCCACAGCGTAATTGCTGCAAGGACGTGCACGATAATCGACACGCCCAGAACAACGCGGAGGATCCACAGCAGTCCCTCGTGGGGGATGACTGGATATCCGAAGTCGCGCATCCACGAGGCATACCCGTTGTAGGCGTCTGGGCCCACGAACATCTTGAGGTTGCCGTACATATGCACGAGAAGGAAAAGGACAAAAATAGTGCCCGTGACGGCCATGGCGATTTTCAAAGCGACAGTGGTCCGACGGGCTCTCACATGATCAATAGTTGAAGTAGCCACGTGTAAAAATCTAGCAAAATTCACAGGGGTTTTTCGGCTAACTGCCACGTTTTCCGCAGGTTTTGGGGTCGTTCCAATCAACGTATTTCATTATTTTTCACTGATGATCGCCACCTAACCGCACGGGCATGCGGGAAAGGCGTGAATCCGATATTTTTCTGCAATTTCGTGACATTTCGGGTGCGTTATTCAGTTTTTGGGACGACGACGCTGCCCGTCACTCGATTTACGCTATAACCAACGACGACGGGGCCGGCATCGTTCACGCGTTTTCGGTTTCGTCAAAGGGCTAAGCGTGCAGGTCGAGGCGCATGACGATAGCGTCGTCGCCACGGTAGTAGTTATTGCGTCTGCCGACCGGAACGAAACCTGCTGTTTCATAGAAACGCTGTGCTCCGGCGTCGTTGGCTCGCACCTCAAGGAAGACGACGTCTGCGTCGAACTGAACTGGAATGGCAAGGAGTGCGTCGAGGAGAACGCGGCCGAGTCCTCTGCCGCGCAGGTGGCTCGCCACTGCGATCGTCATGAGCTCAGCATCGGGGCCGTGGGAAATCCCGCCGACGCCCACGAGCGTGCCTTCTGTGCGAATCGGGCCAGGGTCGGTCACAAGGGCTAGATAGGTGCGGCCTTCGCCGACGAGTTCGTACTTCCACAAGCTACGCGGCCAGGCGTCGATGCCGAAGTTCTCGTGGTCGAAGTCCGCAATCTTTGACCACCATTCCTGCGGTGGCCGCACCAGCTGAAATCCAACAGGGATGTCGGCCATTAGCTCGCAGGCTGCGGACTTCCGCCATGAGTATCGGGGCGGCGCAGGTAGAGCGGTTCGGTGTCCAGTGAGAGCTCTTCGCCAGCATCAATGCGGGACAGGCGGGATTCCACCAATCTCACCATGACTGACGGCGATAGTTGCACGATCTCACGTTCGACATCACGAATATCGTCCAATTCCGGATAGAGCTCTGCATCCGTCGTAGCGAGAATAGCTGGCTCGCGAGCCAAAATATCAGCAAGGTCAGCGGGTTTCATCACTGAGTGTTCAGCGATGATGGACAAGTCGTCGCCGCCCATCGGTCGCGCGCGCATCGCATACACTTCGCGCCTGCGCGCATCGATAAGGGGAACGACTTCCTGAGCGCCACGATCGGCTGCCGCAAGGCCCAGAACCTCGAGAGATGACAATCCGTACAGCGGTACACCCCACGCGCGGGCAAGCGTCCGCGCGGTGATGAGTCCGGCTCGCAAACCGGTAAAAGCGCCAGGGCCGGTGCCTGCGACTATCGCGTCAGGCCTGTGTACGCCAGCCGTTGCGAGAGCCTCCTTGATCAGGGGTGCCAACTTTTCAGCATGCTCCCGCGTGGAATCGCTCCTGACCGTCGCGAGCTCCGTGAACTGTCCCATCTCAGAGCGGCACACACCCACGACGATCGTGGTCGAGGTGTCAATCGTCAAGTAATCCACTGTCATCCTTTGGCTTCTTCGTTCGATACACGTTGACTTTCCTACCAGAATCTCGGTACTTCATCTTCGACGCGCGTGTGCCCACTACGCCCTTACGTTCGACGCTGGCAAGCTCGTCGGTGGCCGCCTCATCGTCCTCAATGTCCGTGGTCTGCTCGGATCGTAGCCATACGAGAGAGCCGACGAGGATGGCAAGGACGCCGAGAACAAGAGCGAGAGTGAACGGTACGTTGGGAGGTTCTGTTTCCACCGGTCGAGCGGGATCTTCAGGTGCCTGAGGAACGGGCTCTGCGCCGGACAGGATGCGGTCGCGCTGGGCAAGGAAATCGTCAATAGGCACTGAGCCAAGGATGATCTTTGCCGCGGCCGCATCACCCAGTTCGATGGCCGTGCCGCGCTGGATAAACCACGCACTCAATTCGGAATCCCACACGAAGCGAACATCATCTTCGTCTCGCGCGATCGCGCTGCCGAGCCGAGCATCTCCGCTCACGATCTCCTCCCCCGCCACACCATCGGCGATGTTCACCGAGAGGGCACCGACAGCCGTATCGCCATTCATGATGGGCGCAATCCAGCGCGCAGACGGGCGGATGGCGGTATCCGGCGTCAGCCCACGCACCATCTCAGAGGTCAGCTCAGGAGTTCCCACAGTAAATGTCGAGACTTCATCGGACGTGAAATCAGGAAACACATCAGAACTATAAGATCGAACCGTGGCTTGTGCCTTCTCGGTGAACCACAATTCGACTGCTTCCGGAATGGCCGCTGGATCGTCGGTGGACGGAGACTGAACGGGCGCGACAATGCCGAACATTGCCACAATCATGATGATCAGATGCCTCATGAGATCTCCACCAGATCGCCCACGGCGTTCACGATAGCCTGAACTAGCGCCTCAGCCCTCGCACCGTGAGGGTGCAGCGTAAGGGTACGCGGTTCATCGCCACCAAGGTCTTCAGGATCGAGATCGGCTCCGCCCCCGATCGGACGTTCAATATCAATTTCAAGCCGCGAGCCAGCAAGGGTTTCCACCTTACCCGCACCCCATTCGACCACCGTCAAGGAATCTTCGAGAGAGGCGTCGAGGTCGATTGAATCCAATTCGTCCATCGATTGGAGGCGGTATGCGTCCACATGGACAAGGTCAAAGCGGCCGGGGTGTGTGTGGGCGATGACGAATGTTGGTGACGACACGTGGCTCGTCACCCCAAGACCATCAGCGATTCCCTGGGTCATCGTCGTCTTGCCCGCACCGAGCGGGCCATTAAGCATGATGAGATCGCCGGGCATCGCGCGTTCGCCAATCACCCTGCCAACGCGGTGGATGTCCTCAACGGTCTGTACAACAATGCGTGTCATATCCCCTTGCCTTTCCCTGCTAGTCTACGCGGATCGACTTTGAGCACGTCTATCCATGAACAGGTTTCTACCGAACCTCAATGCGCGGGACATGCTGGCCGATACGCGACACGATCTCATAGCCAATCGTTTGAGTCAGTGCGGCCCAATCGTCGGCAGTGGGGAGATCCTTGCGCGCGTCGCCGAACAAGACCGCTGTTTGCCCCGCTTCCAAGCCCACACCCTCGATGATGAATTGGTCCATGCACACCCGGCCACGAATTGGGCACACAGCTCCGTCAACGCGCACGTTGGCCACGTTCGAGGCAAGGCGAGGGATGCCATCGGCATATCCGAGAGGAACGACGGCGAGGTGCGCATCTGCTGGCGTCATATACGTATGGTTGTAGGAAATTCCCGTCCCCGAGGGCACATCACGGCTGGTCAGCAGATCGGCCTCGAGTTGCATGACGGCTCGAAGGCCCAGCTCATCTGCCCGTTGGACGTCCGGATTCGGACTCACGCCATATAGCGCGATGCCCGGACGAACGAGGTCATAGTGTGTGGACGTGTGCCACAGAGTTCCTGCCGATGCGGCGAGGTGGAGCACCTCGGGCACGATGCCCGCCTCTGCGACCACAGACCTTGCTTCCTCGAACACCGCGGTCTGATATTCGGTTTCGCCACTCGTCGGATCATCCGCGCAAGCCAGATGCGACCACAGGCCGACCACCTCGACAACGCCCTCAACAGCCAGTTCGGCCACCTTGCCGGCAGCGCCTGCGAGTTCTGCGATCGGAAACCCTCCACGCGACATCCCGGTATCAACCTTGATGTGGACCCGAGCCGTCTTGCCGGTGGCACGCGCCGCAGCCTCGACCTCCGCGAGCGCCCACTCCGATCCGACCGATAGGTCGAGGTCGGCCGAAAGGGCGCGCTTAAGGTCTGCACCTGGTGTGAAGATCCACGTCAGAATTCGAGCGTCTGGCAGGTAGCTACGAAGTTGTAGCGCCTCACCAAGCTGGGCCACGCCGAACCACTGCACGCCATCGTTCCAGGCCCAGCGTGCGATTCGCTCGAGCCCGTGCCCATAGGCATCCGCCTTAACGATTGCCATGAGCTCGGACGATGTGGAGTCGCGAACAACGTCAAGGTTCGTGCTCAGCGCGCTACGAGAGATGAGTGCACGAGTTGGGTAATCAACCATTGAGCATCCTGTCGATCACGTTCGGAATAGCTGCAGCGATCTCGCTAGCGCAGATAGGGCGCCCGACGCGCGATCGCGATGACGAAGCGAGAATAGCCGCTTCGCTGTGAATATGAGAAGCCGCGGCGGCCAAGTGTGCGGGGAATCCCTCCGCACGGCCACTCGTGAGTTGTTCGGCGTGCATGGCGAGCAACGTTCCCAGCAGTCCGGCTAGGACGTCCCCCGCACCGGCAGTACCCGTCCAGCCCGGCGCCCCGCCCTGCGCATAAAGCGCGCCCGATGGAGAGGCGACGACGTCGGTGGCAAACTTCGCGAGGACTGTTGCGCCGGTCAGTTCCGCGGCTGTCCTCGCCGCCCACACCGGTCGGGCTTCGACCTCCGCCCGATCCACGTCCTCGCCCTTGGCCTGAAGAAGAGCGGCGAGTTCGCCAGCGTGCGGCGTCAGGACAGCCGTTTCCGGCAGGTCACGTTTGTACGCTAGCTCGATTGCACCCGCATCGAGCACAACCGCCTGACCAGCGGCCAACGCGTCATAGCATCGCGATCGCGCACGATTGAGCGAGTCTAGACCGGAGCCAATGACGAGGGCCTGTACCGGCCCATCGGCCGGCACGACCTCGGGAAACGCCGGGATGACCAGCGGGCTATTACCCAGATAACGCACCATGCCTGGGCCCGCGCCGAGCGCGCCCGCCGCACCGAGCACGGCCGCACCAGGATACGTGTCCGATCCAGTCAGAAGCCCCACGACTCCACGGGTGTACTTGTGGTCATCAACGTCTGGGACGTACCACAGATCGGCCACGTCAGCGTCGGTTAGCTCCACGACGTCGGCCTCGGGTGGCAGTTCGCTTTCGATTCCTAGATGAACGACGTCGATCTTCCCGCACATGTACCGCGCTGGCGGAAGAAGATGCGCCGGTTTGGCACAGCCCATCGCCACGGTCAAACTGGCCAGTAGAACGGGACCGGTCACCCCGCCGTCGTCAACTCCCACTCCCGATGGTAAATCCACTGCAATAATGTAGGGCTCATCGGGACTAGCGAGGCGTTCTTCATCAAGCACTCGAATCCACGTGGCGAATGGTTCGCGAACGCAACCCGTAGCACCGATACCAAGTAACCCATCGATCCAGATGCCGCCGTGGTCGGCATACTGACGCAAAATATCGAGCGCCTCCTGCGACGTCGGGTCCTCAAGCTGGATGAGCCTGACTCCTGAGCGCTCGGCAGCCCGAACACCGTCCTCGTGAACCTCGCCTGTATAAATCGCCGTGACGTCGAGCGAGCGATCAGCCAGGAAGGCTGAGGCAAAGAGGGTGTCTCCCCCGTTGTTTCCCTTACCCACGAGCGCGAGCACCGTGGAGCCAGGCACGCGATAGCCCTCACGCCTTAGATATGCGATCGCGCGGTTAGCAATGGCGTATGACGCACGGCGCATGAGTGGCACGCCGGCGGCAAGCAGGGGCTCTTCGGCGCGGCGAACGGTCTCGGCTGTGAAGGCTCGTAACATGGTCTCTCCCGTCGTCGCCCCTACTCTACGCCGAGGAGCCACCATTGCCCGGCAAGGTCTACCATGCTGGCGTCACTCACCATGGTCACACTCGCAAACCCGTAACCTCGTCAAGACGGTCCACGCCGTCGAGGACCACGTGAGGCGGGCGGTTAGTAGGGGCGCCGATGTATCGAGCGTTTCCACAGGTGGAAAATGAGTACGCCGAGGCAATCACTCGCTTCTCGAGACAGATCGAAAACGCAGAAATTCTCACAAGTTTGCCCTGACCG
>JBHWRK010000171.1:0-2518 GCA_043426715.1 Trueperella sp.
TCTCTCGCCCGATGTTCGACCACAGTGAGCTCCGATCAAATGAAAATACAATCCATTTGATAGTAAGCGTCGGCGCGGATAGATCCACGGGACTAACGGCCGATTTTTCGCCAATCTTGAGTTGTTAGTGGCGATTTTTCACGTGTTTGATATGCGCGAGCAGGAGGGGCACATCGTCGGGTGAATCGACATCGACGCAATGCCCATGCGCGTCCACGATCGTGGCGAGGTCAAGCCCACCGAAGGCTCGCCGCACCGACCCGTCCCGTTCAAATGCGATCCTGCGCAACGCCCCGGCCCTGTAAAGGCCGTGCGTGTACTGGGGCCAGCCATCGTCGTTGAGGGGAACGATGCCATCTAGGCGGCCGGCGCCATACACGTCGGCTAAATCCGGAAGAAGCCGCACCGCAACGGGTGCATCGCAGGTGGCCAAAGCGACCAGGTCGTCGTCATTGATGTCGAAAAGCGCACGGACGCCGGCGCCGATGCCCGCGAGTGGGCCGCCATGCGGGGGATCTTCTAGGGTAAGCCGGACGCCGGGAGGGACGTCGAGTGTGCCAGGCGCCACAACAATTCGTTGGCCGGTGAAGCCGGTGGCAGCGAGGTGATCGAAGAGAATGTCGATGAGGCGCTCCCCGCCCACGCGAAAGTCGGGCTTGGATATGCCCCCTAGCCGCGCGGCGGTGCCACCTGCAAGGATGATGATCGCAGCAACGCGCTCACCCATGCCAACCCCCTTATTTACAGTTTTGGTGGGAAAATGTGACCCCTGCTCTTGAAAGATCGTACCGCTACCCGTACGGTAAGGGAACGGAATTGCGCATCCACCAGCGTGAACAGAGTGCGCATGAGTGCGTAAGGAAGACGAGCGGACGCCCCGGGCGTCGGCCGCCGATAGGATGAGTGAATGACCGTAAATGAGCCGCAGACGCTGGAGCTTCGCGACCAGTGGGGCCGCGTTGCGCGCGACCTGCGCGTGTCGCTGACCGATCGCTGCAACCTGCGTTGCTCGTACTGCATGCCGCCCGAGGGACTCGACTGGCTACCCACTGACGATACGCTCACTGACGACGAGGTTAAGCGCCTGATTCGTATTGCCGTGGACATGCTCGGCATCGAGGAAATTCGATTTACGGGTGGCGAGCCGTTGCTTCGCAGATCGCTGGTTGACATCGTGTCGTTCGCGCACGCGTTGCGCACGGCGAAGGGCGTAGCACCGGAACTCTCGCTGACCACGAACGCGCTGGGATTAGATAAAAAGGCTTTCGCGCTAGCCGAGGCAGGCTTGAGCAGGGTGAACGTCTCGATGGATTCCGTGGACCCTGACGTCTACAAGCACATCGCCCACCGCGACAGGCTGTATGACGTATTCAAGGGAATCGAGGCCGCACGTGAGGCCGGGCTGACACCGGTGAAGATTAACGCGGTGGCTATGCGTGGGGTCAACGACGCCGGCCTGAAGGATTTACTGCGCTACGCCCTGCAAGCTGGGGCACAGCTGAGGATTATCGAGCACATGCCACTGGGGCCACGCGAGACGTGGTCGCGGGAGAATATGGTTCCGCAAGACGAGATCCTAGAGTTCCTCAGCGAAGAGTTTGAGCTGACGGAGGCACCGCGCGTTGACAAGTCGGCGCCGGCGCAACTGTGGAACGTTGCCCCGGGACAGGACCATCCAGGCGGGACCGTAGGCGTGATCGCCTCGGTGACCAAACCGTTCTGCGGGGACTGTGACCGCACACGACTAACGGCCGATGGTCAGATCCGAAACTGCCTATTTGCCCGCGAAGAAAGCGATCTGCGAGACGCCATGCGCTCGGGAGCGAGCGACTTCGAGTTGGCGAAGATGTGGGCGAATGCCATGTGGGAAAAGAAGCCCGGCCACGGAATCGACGATCCCGGATTTGTGCAGCCGGATCGCTTCATGTCCGAAATTGGCGGCTAGCCCGCGTACGACCCGTGAGGCACTATCCATTCGGACAGCACTGTGAGCCACCGAATACCTGACCGTACCGTCACGTGTAAAAATGTTGCATGACCGCCAAACATAGTGTGTTCACCTGAGATATGTGGTGAATACTGCGAAACCAATTCAACTCGCAGGACATTCCGGCACGGGATCCATCGCAACTGCAAAGACCGCCCCGGACTTTTGAAATTTGAAAAGCAAACTATGTAGTTTCACTACAAGCCCGCGAAACGCAGCATGCCCGGCGAGCTTAACAAACGCGCCATCACAGGGCCACGTGTTGTCGGGCAATAGACTCTAGGAACTGCCGAAGGCTCTAGGCGCTACCGACCCATTCGTCCGTGCCGTCGGTGAATAGCTGGCGCTTCCACACAGGAAGTTTCTCCTTGACGGTGTCCACCACGTCTTGGATCGCAGCGAAGGACGCCTTTCTATGCGGACTCGACACCGCCGCAACCATTGCCATGTCGCCAATTCCAAGCTCTCCCACGCGGTGGACCACTGCGACCCGACACTCGGGATGGCGGCCCGCAACTTCTTCGGCAGAAT
>JBHWRK010000172.1:0-13119 GCA_043426715.1 Trueperella sp.
GTCTACAGGTAGTGAAGGATGACCTTCATCCAGTGGCCGCCAAGACCGATCTTGCCTGTCGTGAGGCTCTTCTTACGGCCATGATCGTCCGGGTACTTCTCGTAGTTCGGAACGACCGGATACATCGTCATGGATGCAGCCGAACCATCGATCATGCCGTTTCCGGCGGATGCCACACAGGTTGCCCCAAGGCGAGCCATCGAGGACTCATGAGCGATGGATTCATCGCCCGTCTTGATTCGATCAGCAATCGTCTTGGCAACCGTCGTGCCCATCATGTCCGACGGCATACCGGTCCGCGGTGGAGCCGGAGCGATTACGGTGCCGTTCGGCGAGGTGTAGCCCTTCGAGATCGGGTGTGGAGGCGCGAAAGCAATTCCGACAGCGAACATATTCGGGTACTGCGGGACCTGGTAGGTCTCCGGCCAGTCCTGAGCACGGTACTCGTCGTACGTCTTCGGCGTGTAATCCGCGTCGACCTTCATGAAGTTTGCCGGGTTAAACAGCTCGGAGAGCGGTTCTCCATCCTTGTCCACGGCCTTGAGATCTTGGCCAGTAAAGGGTGGCAGAAGCATTGCGAAATCGTACTTGAGCTCGTGGAACTCGCCATCGATGGTCTCGTACTCAATCGTATCTTCAGTAATGTTCTTTGCAGCTGCGCCAATCACCGAGTGAACGCCACGCTCGGTGAAGAGCGATTCGGTCCACATACGTGAAGACTGCTTAAATCCACGCTCGGCAAATGTCATACCGTCAACACCGAAATCGCCGAGCTTCGCTTCGTTCGTGAAGTAAATAATCTCAGCCTTGTCACGAATACCGTGACGCTTCAGTTCGTGGTCCACGTTAAACGTGTACTCGAACGCGGCGCCCTGACAGGTACAGTTACCGGCACCCATGCCGATGACGAGGGTCTGGTTTTCACCAGCCTTCATCTTTTCAATCGACTTCGCGAGCTCCGCGCTTGCGTGAACTGCGTGCTCCGATGTACACACCGATACGGTGTGCCCGCCATTATCAGGTCCAAGACCCGGGGTGGCCGCGAAGTTCAGCTTCGGGCCAGTGGCGTTCACGAGGTAGTCGTAGTACAGGCGTTCAGACTGTCCCTCACGCCCAGGCTCGGTGTACTCAATGTCAACGAAGGGACGTGCGTCAGATCCTTCACCTTCAGGATGAATGACGGTTGCCACGCCTTGGTAAAATTCGATTCCCTTGCGCTTATAAATAGGACGGAGTTCAAAGTTCACGTCCTTCTTCCCCATGCGCCCGGTTCCCACCCAAATGTTCGACGGGATCCAATTCCAGTACGGCTTGGGTTCAACCGCGACAACACGGTGGTCTGCGCCCAGCAACCTCTTTAGGTGAAGCGCAGTCGTGTGCCCGGAAATTCCAGCTCCCAGGACTACTACAGTGGCCATTTCTCCTCCAGCCAAGTTGCGTACGGCTTCTTCGCCGCTTCCTAGACATTCTACGCCATACCCCTAGGGGTATGGTCAAATTTAAACAGGTTGCCACACGGCAGTTTGGCGAGCTCGTGACTAGACCACCAACATTTCGCGAAGAACCTAGTCTCAGCCGCCGTTCAGACATCTCAGATGCGTGCGCCGACATATCCGCGGGTGGTCGCATGTCAGCAACGAGTCCCGCGCTCCTTGCCGTCATGATGTTGCTTGCTCCGATACGAGCAATGCGAGAGAGCTGAGCGGCCCACCGCCGTCGTTGAAATTCTCCCTGACCTTGGTTGCCTCAGCTCGCAGTCTTCCCGCTCGTGAAGGAAATGCGCTACGAGACGCGCTGGGAATTATGGCCGTTGACGGCGTCGCGAGCGCTCGCCGTTAAAAGAGACTGAGCGCAAGCGCGAAGGCACCCGTACCGCCAAGGAGAGAGACAAGAACCTTGCGGAATCCCAGGTGGAGCGCAAGCGTAGTGACGACTCCCACGGCTGCCGGCACCCAGGATTCGGCGCTCGTGAACGTCACGTCTTGGAGCGAGAAAATCACAAGAATCAGCATGACACCCGCAGGCATTGTGCGCCCTAAAAAGGCGAGCGTCTCCGAATCACGAACCCGTGCGAGGAAGACGAAGGGAGCGGCGCGCAACGCAAATGTCACTGCCCACACGACCACGATGACGGCAACGATATACATCATGGCAAACCATCCAAACGCGCATCTGCGGTGCGCGCCTCCCGCGCCGAGTGTTGGGGCTCTCGCTTGTCAGGCTGGAAGCGAGATGCGATGAGGAGCATGACGGTCAAAGCAGACAGAGCGATCGGCAGGTAAAGATCCGCGGGCGCGAGCAGGGACGCCACTCCAACCACCATTGCAAGGCCAAACTCAAGCCGCGCTCGATTAGCCAGGTAGGACTCGAGCATGAGAACGATGAACAGCGAGGTCATGACGAAGTTCAAAATGCGCGGATCAAGTGGGAACGCGAGGCCAACAAGTGCCCCCAGCGTACATCCCGTGATCCACCACGTGTGGCAGAACAGCTGGGTCCATGAGATCCGCTCGCCTGTCAACTCGTCACGCTGTTTCGACGCAATGAGCGCGTAGACCTCATCGGTCAGTGCGTGAACCGAGTAAAGCTTGGCAGGCAACGACTTCACGAGATCAAGTGGGAAACTAATTCCGTAGAACACGTGACGAAACTGGATGAGGAACGCCGCAAACGCGATGGCAAGTAGTGGTTCGTGCAAAGCGATCATCGGCACCACGAGATATTGCATGGATCCCGCATACATGAACACGGCAAAAATTGGCGCCCACCACCACTCCAAGCCGGCGCCTGTAAGGATCATGCCCATTCCCATGCCCAGCGGGATGTAGCCGAGGCCGACGGCAATGGAGTCACGAAACCCCAGTGAGATGGCGGAGCCGCCCGTCGTCGTACGTTCTTTCATAAACCGAATGTAAGCCGGTTAGTCTCGCTCGCCAAATTAGTTCGGTAGGCGAACATTGTGGCTCTGGCCGGAACGTCTCACATATCCGGTATTTGTTGCGCATAATGGAGCCTATGTCTGCTTACTCTGAGCGCCGTCCTATGCCCACGAGCACCCGGATACCGTGGATGCCGCCTGCGATCGTGGGCGTCCTCGCACTTGTCGTGTTCGCAGTTCTTGCGACTTCCACTGCCATTGGGACACGGATCGAAACCCTCGATCAGGACATTACGCGGTGGGCCGTGCTCGCCAGGACAGATGGCCTTACGCCAATCTTTCGGTTCTTAACGTTCGTCGGTAGCTCGTGGTTTCTCACGCCGCTCGCCCTTGGCGCCATTGCTCTGTTTCTCTGGTTACGACGATTTCGAGTGGCAGGGGTGTTTGCCGCCAGCGTGCTGACCGGCTTACTGCTGACTACTGGACTCAAGCTACTCTTTGGACGTGACCGACCACCGGCCGGTCTGGAGATCGGGAGCGCTGTCAGTACAGGTAGTTTCCCCAGTGGGCATACACTCAATTCAACTGTGATTATCGGCTTGGTCCTCATGGTCGCTGCGCTGTATTCACGACGACGCTGGGCCCAGATTGTTGCTGTGCTCGGCTGGTTGCTCACCATCGCCGCCATTGCGTCGAGCCGGATTTACCTCGGCTATCACTGGCTGTCGGATGTCCTGGGCGGGTTCACCCTCGGACTTGCCATCTTGGCGTTTACGCTTATTGCCCTGTCCCGAGCTCACCACGCAGATGAAAACGCTCGCTTTGCCCCCGAAGTAGACTGAAAATCCGAGCCCGTGGTCTCGGCTCGTCTTTCGCAACCGCGTTGCGACACGATCAAGCGCCGCCGGAATATCGTGGCCGCATGGGGATCTGCGATCGCCGCATTCACTGGGTTCTCGCAGGTGTCATCGACGCTGCTCGCCGTGGCCGCCGTCGGCGCTCTCGCCTACGTGGAGGCCTACGTCCACCTCCCGGAGGAAGAAGCACCTCTCGGTGGGCGAATTCAACTCGCTGATCTTCATGATCGACGACGTCTGGATTTTCCTGTTAGCCCGTGCGAACCTTCTTGCGTGGCCGCGCGCTCATAACAAGGACCCACAATCCGGATACGGCAAGTGCTCCCCACACTCCCACCACAGCCCACGACAAACTCCCAATGATCATCAAAGGCGCAATGGCGGCACCGCCCCCCTCGATCGGGATGAGCGGGATGTAGGCATAGCCGAACTCTTCGAGAGTGCCCGACTGAGAATCTGGATCAACAATTCGTAGCAACGCAATGCCCGTTGCCACGGAACCTGTAGCCCAACCCCAGGTGAAAACCTGCTTTTCAAACCAGCCCTCACCGAGGAAGCGCGGGGCAATAACGAGGCCAAGGAACAGGCAGTACACGAGTCCGAGCGCGAACAGGATGAGAAGGGACTGCCATTGGTCTCCCACGAACGATGGAACAATCGAGACCATTCCACACACGATGAGAATGTCGGACGCAGCGCCTGAGATAGAACCCATCGTGTCGCCGTCGATAACCACGGTTCCTCCCGATCTCCTCAGGAAAAATCGAACAAACAACCCAACGATAAAAGCAGTGGTAAACAACGGTAGTGAAAATGCGTTGAGGAGGCCCGCGCTGAGCTTTTGGGTGTAATGGCCAAGGACTACAACACCACACACGATCGCCACGTGAAGCGCGAGAGTTTCAATCGAGCCGCCGGACACAGAATGGCGACCGATGGGCTTGCGCTCGTCGTTGCTGAGAATGCCCGTCTTCATGGATTCGGGCAAACCTTTGCTCATGTCGAAGGCCTTAGCATGCCCGCGTACGGCGCCGATACGGGCGAGAATCACGCCGCCAATAATGCCCGTCATCATACCGACCGTCGCGGAGGTGAACGCGATAGAAGTGATTTCCGATTGGCCATTTTGCGCAAAGACATCGCCGAGCGCGGCCGCGGTTCCGAAGCCGCCCGACCACCCGGCAAATAGCACGAGTCCCATCGCCTCTGGAGCATCAAATAAGGGCCGGAGCAATACCAGCATGGCAAGCATTCCCACCACGACCTGACCGGCGGACATGAGGACGCCATAGCCGGCAAATGCGCCCAGTGTTCTGTTCAACTTGGATATGCCAAAGTCTTGAGCAATTGCCATGCAGGCAAACACGACGGCGATGAGGATCGTCGTATAGGATCCCACGTATTGCGACAACGGCAATCCCGTCACCTGCCAGCTGCCGATATGCCAGCCGTAGTGGGCGGCGATTGCCCCAAAGACATACGGTCCAAATAGGAAGCCGATGAATCCTGCGATGACGGGAGCTGGCAACATAAGCGTTTGGAAGACTCGAACCCGAGCCCGAAGGAACGTGCCGAGTCCGAGTAAAAGTCCGATCATCCCCGCGTCCACAAGAAGCGTGTCGCGAAATACATCTGTGTCCATGCTCTCCTCCCCTGAGCGGCACGCGCCGCACCGCTCATCTTCTCATCGTTCTCCCCGACCGGCAGGTGCTACGAGCATTCACACGTTGCACCACCGTGCACTGGGTGCGCTATGTACGCTGATCTTTACCCCGTCTAGCACTGGACGAACCTGCGGCGTCGGTCCTTAGATCAGTGACACGGGTGCCATTATAAATCGTCTCACAGGCTTTGTACGCACCACCCTCATCCGCCATGGCCACACAATGACAGCCGCTGGCCCTTCACCTTTCCTCACGGCATTATTCCCGGCCCACTCTCGGCATGCTGTTCTTTCTTGCCAACGATCAAGCCTTATTAATGCTGTTGAACAAAGGCCCTCGTCGCGTAATACCCGTGGCCGGATGAAACGACAGCATAACCTGCGCCTTGATGAGCGCCCTGAGCCTCTTCACCTCCGGTTTGCGATCACCGCTCGCACACCCGCAGGCGCTTCCTGAATCGACGTTACGACACTAGATCAGCGAGGTGCCCTTCGTCGCGCTTGGCAGCGCGCACGAGTTCGGCGTACGTGCCACCCATCGAAAGAAGCGACTCGTGGTTTCCACGCTCCACAATCTTTCCCCGATCGAGTACGAGAATCTGATCGGCCTGTTGGACTGTCGACATCCTGTGCGCGATAACGAGCCGCGTCGCGCTAGAACGTTCAATGATCGCATTGACCGCTCGTTCCGTCGCGTTGTCGAGCGCCGACGTTGCCTCGTCCAGCACAAGAATCTTTGGTTTTCGCAGCAAGGTCCTCGCAAGGGTGAGGCGTTGTTGCTCACCGCCAGAGAATCGGTGGCCACGCGATCCCACCACGGTGTCGATTCCATGCGGCAATTCGCCAATGAGGTCCGCCACCCGCGCAGCTTCTAGCGCTTCCCACAGTTCCATCTCGGACGCATCCGGCCGTGCTAGTAACAAATTCTCGCGGATCGTGGCGTGAATCAGATAGGTCTCCTGCGTGACCATTCCAATCATGTCAGTGAGTGCCTCAGATGACATGTCTCGAACATCCACCCCGCCCACAAGAACCCGTCCGCACGATGGATCAGCCAATCGCACAACAAGTGAAGCGATCGTGGACTTACCGGATCCGGTGTGCCCGACTATCGCAGTCGTCGTTCCAGGTGCGATCTCGAAACTGATGCTATCCAGCGCGCGCTGCGCCCCGCCGTCGTAAGAAAAACTTACATCCTCGAACCGCACTGATGTATCTGCGACCTCGCCATTGCGCGGATGTGCGGGTTCCTCGATCTCAGGGACAAGGTCGAGAAATTCGAAGATGCGCGAGAACAACGCCATAGACGCCACCCACTGCGCACCCACATTCATCAGCCCCATCATCGGACGAAACACCTGCGATTGCATGGCCGTGAACGCGATGAGCGTTCCGATCGTCATGCCAGCTCCGGTCGCTGGCAGACCTGCAAGCAGATACACGAACGCCGGAATGATCGCGAAAATAATCTGCATCGTTGCCATCCGCCACCTGCCGGCAAGCTGCGATTCGATCTCCAGTTCGATGAGTGAGCGAGAAACGGCGTTAAAAGAATCCGCAACTTTGCCTTCGGCGCCGATCGTCTTTGTAAGAAGTGCGCCCGAAAGGGAGAGGTTTTCGGTGATGTGCTGAAGTAACTTGGCGAGCGCGTCTTGGTGTTTGGCGGTAATCCGCCGCCGGGTCAGGGCCACCTTACGAGTGAGATAGACAGAAGGTGGCAAGACGATGAGCGATAACAGCGACAGCGTGGGGCTGAGTGCGATCATTGCCACGATCGTCGCCACCGCCATCGTAAGGTTCGAGGCAATTGATGTTGTCGTGGACGTGATGACGGACTGCATTGCCGAAATGTCATTCGTCAGTCGCGATTGAATTTCGCCGCTTTTCGACCTGGTAAAAAAGCTCAGCGACTGGCGTTGGACGTTCTCGAAAACCTCGGTCCGCAATGAGTGCATGATCGTCTGACCGATGCGAGTGGACAGAAGTGTTTGAACGACGCCGATCCCTTGCGTCACGATGGCCAATCCGATCATCCCGCCCACCAGCCACAAAAGGAGCGGAACGTCCTGATTTGGGATTGCAACGTCTACGGTTTCGCGGACGAGGAACGGCTGGACGACTGTCAATACAGACGTCAATACGATGAGGCCAACGACGACGGCGATGCCGCCGACGTGGGGCCGAAATAGTGCGAAGACGCGGGAAAATTTCACCGGTGCGATCTCCAGCTGTCGACGATCATCAGCTGTTTTTTCAACCGCTCGGTTCGCGTTAGTCACGGGAGCTCTCATGGCGCCCTCCTTTCACCGACGAATTATATTGAACTATATTCACAATGAACCTAACGCACTATATTTGATATTATTCCCGCATGGACGACACAACGTTTCGACTCAGTGAGCTGACCGCACAGATTTCGCGAGCAATCCGCCGCAAGAGCCGCGTTCTCCCCCTCGCGCCCTACCTGCACCGGGCGCTCCGCGTGATTGCAATCGAACCGATTCGTCCAGCCCGACTCGCAGAGGCGCTCAACGTCTCGCCACGGGCGGTGACCGGTGTAGTTGACTCGTTGACCGAACTCGGATTCGTCGAATCCCATTCGGATCCGAACGATCGTCGCGCAAAGGTTGTCGAGACGACATCGGCAGGGCAGCAATTCTTGGCCAGCACGGCAGCCAAGCGAGCCGACATTGCAAACGACGTTTTTGGGACGTTGACGCTGACCGAACAATCTGAGCTTCTTCACCTACTGGAGAAAGTGGAAGAAGCCACGCGCGAATAGCACTGAATCGGGCCATTAATCCCGAACTTTTTCAGGGCGCTCGCTTTACTCTTAGAGGGACGAGTTTTTCCTATCGGAAAGAGACTGATGACTGATATCAAGTACAAAGACATGCTTCCCCTCGGCCCCGACACAACCGAATACCGTCTGCTCACTACGGAAGGTGTCAGCACGGCCGCCGGTCCCGATGGCATGACATTCCTCAAGGTCGAGGAAAGCGCACTGGAGTTGCTCGCGGAAACCGCGATGCACGACATCAACTACTACCTGCGCACCAAACACCTCGAACAGCTGGTGAAGATCACGGAGGATCCGCTGGCATCACCTAACGACCGCTTCGTGGCCAAGACACTGCTTCGCAACACCTACATTTCGTCGCAGGGCATCTTGCCGTTGTGTCAGGACACAGGGACGGCGATCGTCAAGGGCGACCGTGGCCAGCGGGTGTTGACGCCAGGCATCGATGAGCGTGCGCTGTCGCGCGGCATTCAGAACACGTACGAAAAGTACGATCTGCGCTATTCGCAAAACGCGCCGCTCACCATGTACGAGGAAGTCAACACTGGAACAAACCTACCGGCGCAGATCGAGCTCTATGCCGACACCGCACCCGGCAGAGAAAACGAGTACCGTTTCCTCTTTATGTCTAAGGGCGGCGGATCGGCCAACAAGTCATACCTGTATCAGGAAACCAAGGCCATCTTGAACCCCGATGCGATGATGCCGTTCCTTGAAGAAAAGATCCGCTCGCTCGGTACGTCAGCGTGCCCGCCCTACCATCTGGCGATCGTCATTGGTGGAACGTCGGCAGAATACTGCCTGAAGACGGCGAAGTATGCCTCTGCTAAGTACCTCGACGAACTTCCCACCGAGGGAGGCGAAGAAGGTCACGGTTTCCGCGATCTTGAGATGGAAGAACAAGTTCTCGAGCTCACACGCGAGATCGGCATCGGAGCTCAGTTTGGTGGTCGATACTTCTGCCATGACGTGCGTGTTGTTCGGCTCCCCCGCCACGGCGCGTCATTACCGGTGGCTATCGCTGTCTCGTGTTCGGCTGACCGTCAGGCGAAGGCGAAAATTACGCCCGAAGGCGTGTTCCTTGAACAACTTGAGTTCAACCCGGGCAGGTTCCTTCCTGCGACGACGGACGCGGAGATCGGCCATCAGGAAAGTGACGAGGTCGTGGAAATCGACCTCAACAAGCCCATGGACGAGGTACGTGCAGAGCTGTCGAAGTATCCGGTCAAGACACGCCTGTCACTGAACGGCACAATCATCGTGGCTCGCGATATCGCCCATGCGAAAATCAAGGAGCGTCTCGATCGTGGCGAGGGCATGCCACAATATCTCAAGGATCATCCGGTCTACTACGCCGGTCCGGCCAAGACGCCAGATGGAAAGCCATCTGGCTCGTTCGGACCAACAACGGCGGGACGCATGGATGCCTATGTGGCTCCCTTCCAGGAGGCGGGCGGCTCGCTCGTCATGCTGGCGAAGGGCAACCGCTCTCAACAGGTGACAGACGCGTGCGAAAAGTATGGAGGCTTCTACCTTGGATCGATCGGAGGTCCGGCTGCCCAGCTCGCCGAAGACTGCATCAAAAAGGTAGAGCTCCTCGAGTACCCCGAGCTCGGCATGGAAGCGGTGTGGCGCATCGAGGTTGAAGACTTTCCCGCGTTCATCGTGGTGGACGACAAGGGCAACGACTTCTTTGCTGGCTCTACCGAAGTGACCGTGACGCTCGGAAAGAGGCCGGGACTCGAATAACTCGCGTCCGCGACGCTGTAGAACTCGGTCATACCTGAAACTGTGAGGGCTGATTCGGGCAGAACGTATCCTAGATGCGGCATCTCCTCGGATCAGCCCTCGCTATCTTCCTCGACTCGAGCCTGCCGAACCGCCCCGTTCGAACAGCGCGCCGTGATAAAAACCGTGGCGAGCAAGGCAATGGCAGACCAACACATCGCCCGCAAGTATCGACGGGAGTCTTGCACATCACATTTTGAACGCCATTTGAGACGAATTTGCAACCTCCAATTACCTGCATGGTAATTTGTGATCGGAACGCCGAAGACCTCGCTGACAAAGCGAGAGTGTGCGACCACGACGGAGGATCATGATTGAGCTACATGGGGTAACGAAGACCTACCCCCGCAAGGGCCAAGATCCCGTCGTCGCGCTTAACGGACTGAACCTGACCATCCCTGATCGGGAGATCCACGGAATCGTCGGCGAATCCGGCGCTGGTAAATCGACGCTTATCCGGTGCCTCACCGCACTTGAACGCCCCACCGAGGGTTCGATTCTCGTAGACGGCAAAGATCTCACCACGCTGTCTGGCACTGAGCTTCGAGCCGAACGCCGCCGCATCGGAATGGTTTTCCAAGGTGCGAATCTGTTCGAGGCACGAACTGCGTGGGACAACATTGACTACCCGCTTAAGGTTTCGGGGGTCCCCAAGGCCGAGCGTGATAAACGCGTCGCCGAACTCCTCGAGCTTGTGGGCCTTGATGGTCGTGGCGATTCGTACCCTGCACAGCTTTCGGGCGGACAGCGCCAGCGCGTAGGTATCGCGCGCGCACTCGCCGCCAATCCGTCCGTCATCCTTGCCGACGAGCCAACGTCAGCTCTTGACATGGAGACCACCGACCAGATCCTCGCTCTTCTCAAAGACATTCGAGATCAGCTCGGCGTAACCATCCTCGTTATTACCCACGAGATGCTTGTGGTCCGCAAAATTTGCACGTCCGCCACACTGCTCGAGACTGGCAACATCGTTGAGACCGGGTCACTTCATCAAACGCTTGCCGATCCCACGTCTCGCCTTGCCAAGAAGCTCGTGCCGTTGCCCGAGGTCGACCCCGACACCGTTGGGGATAACTCGATCGTCGATATTTACTTCACATCCAGCCCCGGAATTCCCACCGGCTCTAAGGTTATGAACCAAGTCGCACAGCTTGGCGCTGACATTTCGGCCGGCACGTTCGAGTCCGTGGGCGACATGCAGGTGGGTCGCCTTGCGCTCGCGTTTGCGCCCGAAAACGTGGACGGCGCACTCAGAGCGTTCGAAGATAACGATATTTTTGCGGAGATGCGGGCATGATGACGACGACGATTCTCCAGCTTTTTGAGGCAGCGCCTCTGTTCACAGACGCGTCTTGGTTCTCCAACCCTGCGATTGAGCGCGGGCTCTGGCCGGCCTTCCTCGAGACGCTGTACATGGTGGGCTTGTCATCACTGTTCACCGTACTGTTCGGCCTGCCGCTGGGCGTATTCTTGTCCGAAACCCGCAAGGGCGGACTCATCGACGCTCCCACGACGAACCGGATTACCGCGATAGTGGTCAATCTTGGTCGAGCGATCCCCTTCATTATTCTTGCGATCATTGTCCTGTTTGGAATCCGTGAGCTGAGCTTGCCGTTCCTCAAAGCGATTGGCTGGCCCGCCTTCACGATCGCACTGACTGTCAGTGCCATTCCATACTTCGCGCGCCTCGTCGAATCGAATGTGCTCGCCGTCGAACCAGGCAAGGTGGAAGCTGCTCTCATGACAGGCGCATCGCGGCTTCGCATCATGTGGGACATCCTTGTGCGAGAGGCACTGCCCTCAATCATCAACTCGATTACGATTCTCGTCATCACCATCATCGGTTACTCGGCGATGGGAGGAGCAGTTGGCGCCGGTGGCCTCGGCGCACTCGCAATCAATCACGGCTACCAGCGCTACAGCTTCGACGTGATCGTTATTGTCGTAGCCGTCATTTTGGTCATGGTTCAGCTCATTCAGTGGATGGGCGACATGCTTAGCCGGATGGTTGACCACCGCTGAGGCACCACCATCCGGGCCCCATGAGCCTTGGCTATCCATATTCATACTTGTGTACCCACTTTCTAGGTAAGGAAAACCACCATGCGTAAGCTACTTGCACTTTCTGCAGCAACCACGTTGGCGCTCGGCGCCTGCTCGAACGACGCGGACACCGATGCGACCACTGATGCCACCACCACTGGCGATGAGACCGTCACACTTGTGGTGGGCGCTTCGCCCGTCCCGCACGCAGACATCCTCCAGTTTGTCGCCGACAACCTCGCTGAAGACGCCGGCCTTGAGCTCGAGATCACGGAATACACCGATTACGTCCAACCCAACGTCGCCCTCGATGCCGGAGATCTGGACGCTAACTTCTTCCAGCACGTTCCCTATTTTGACTCCGAGGTGGCCGAGAAGGGTTACGAATTCGAGCACGGCCCAGGCGTCCACATTGAGCCGTTTGGCCTGTACTCCGAGAAGGTTGAAAGCCTAGATGAGGTTGCCGACGGCGCCGTCGTCGTCGTGACCAACGATCCGTCGAACCAAGCCCGCGGTTTGAAGCTCCTCGAGCAGGAGGGCCTCATTACGCTCGCGGACGTTGAAAACCCCACTCTTTACGACGTTGAGGACAACCCGAAGAACCTCGAGATTCGCGAGTCTGAAGCACCGGCGATCCCCGTCCAGCTACCAGACGTTGACCTCGCCGTCATTAACGGTAACTTCGCTTTGGAAGCTGGCCTCGTGCCGTCACAAGATGCGATTGCCCTCGAGTCCGGCGTGGACAACCCATACTCCAACGTCCTCGCATGGAACGTAAACTCCGACAAGCTCGACGCGATCAAGAAGCTCGACGAACTGTTGCACTCCCCCGAGGTTGCACAATTCATCGAGGAGACGTACCCGAACGGTGAGGTTATCCCGGCCTTCTAAGATCCTCTGATCGCAGACCGGTTCTACGGTAGCGCCCCTGAGTACGCTCGGGGGCGCTACCTTATTGTGCAGGTACGCATTTTCCGTGGTTGCAATAACGGTGCCGAAGAACCGCAAGATTGGCAACGCGTTCGTGGATCGCCGTCGATCAAACGTTTGGATGTTCGACGGTCAGACCTCTGGCACGAACGATCACCGT
>JBHWRK010000173.1:0-19199 GCA_043426715.1 Trueperella sp.
GATCTCTGCAGATATCCACCGAAAGTATTGAAGAGTCGGCGGGAAGAGCCGCGCTTCGTAATATTTCCGCCAGTCGATCCGGATCCGTAATGCACCCAAAGCGCCTCGTTTCCGTATTCTTCCTTGATGCGCTTCATTTCTGAGGCAATCGTGTCGAATGCTTCTTCCCAGGTGATCTCTTCCCACTGTCCACTGCCACGTTCGCCAACTCGCTTGACGGGCTTCTTAATGCGGTCAGGGGAGTAGATGCGTTCGCGCTGGTTACGTCCGCGCACGCAGGCACGGATCTGGAAGTCGCCCATCTCGTCTGAGCCGGTCGTGTCTCCAAGCACTCGGACGACCGTGCCGTCCTTGACTTGGAGCTGTAACGGACAGCGGGATTGGCAGTTGGCAAGGCAGGCGTTCCAGACGGTCTTGTCTACGCCTTCCATGCCAACCACGTCCGCCGCGCGGGCGCTTGGAGTGCCGAGCCCCTGGGTGGTCGCAGCGAGGCCGGCTACACCGGCAGCCACGCCTGACCACTTCAAAAATGTTCGCCGGGAGGGGCCTATCTTTTCTGCCGGCGGGTTAACTGTTTGGGTCATAACAGCTTCCTCTCCACTAAGTTGCGCTATGCGGAATGAGTCCAGAAAACTGGGGATGGCCAGCGCAATTAATTTCAACGTACCCCTTAACCGACACCTGTCGCAGTGCTTAAGGCCCTTCTATCGTGGAAATTTGACGAAAAGGTTGCTTTTGGGTGGTTTCTTTTCGTGAGAGTTCTGTTTCGTATATGCAACAGATGTCGATTAGTATGGTTTCATTCCAGATAGGTGGCGACGATGCGACCCCGCACAGGAGATTTACGATGGTAGCGATGAATACCGACCCGCGCTATATTCGCGTGCGCGCTCGATTGACCGACGCCGCACTCGATCTCGTCAAGGTCAAGCCAGCCGATTCGATCAGCGTTTCTGAGCTAACCCGCACGGCCGGCGTCTCGCGCACCACTTTCTACCAGCACGGCGAATCGCCCGCGAAATTCGTGGCGGACGTCGTGGTCGACGCCATCCAGCCCTACCTCGACGAGCTCGTCGACGCCATCGCGCATGCCACCGATGATTATCTTCTGCTCTGGCGCGAGATTTATGTCCGTATGCTCGGCGCGCTGAAGGAGAACTATGATGTCGTTCGGCCAATCTTCGCCGGCGACGGGCAGTCCGTCGTCATCGGGCACATCACCGCTCGACTCGCTCGCACCTTCGGTGAGTACGTGGACGAATTCCAGGCCAGGCTAGAAGGCGAGCAGGTCTCCGATTTGTGGAAGGCGATGGCCACGTCGCAGCAGGTCTATAACCTCGTGGCCGTTGTGGTTGCGTGGCTGCAGACCGACATGGAAGAGTCGCCTGAGGCCGTGGTCAACACGTACCTCACCCTCGCACCGCCGTGGCAGCTCGCCCGTTTTGAGGAGTGCGGCAAACTTTCGCTCAAGCGCTCGCGGGCCGTCTCTGAGATCGTCGCCGATTCCTATCGTCGCAAGTCCGAAGGCGGCACCCTCGCCTAGTTGTCTAGCCCGCGTCTAGCTCTGGAGCTCTCGCCGGAGCCTAGTGCTCTCGCCAGGGCCTGCCTGTCCCTTCTGGCCTGAAAATGAGGCACATGCCTGGGCGTCAGAGTCCAGTTCGTGCTCGTGATACGTGAAACCTGCCCGCTTTGTGTGGGGCAGGGCCCTGGATAGGGGCATCGGGCCATTGAAGCGCCGTCCGGCCGAGGCGCCCATTCAGCGCGTCAGGAAGTGGGACTCTTTGATGTAATTCACTCTGGGCTGACTGGCCTCATCGAGTCTTTGCTCCTGGACCTAGCAAACCGCGAAAAACCGCCATTTCATCGCAGTTGGGAATAAGGAACCATTTACCTAAGTTGAGTTAAGTGGACTCAACAATTGGATAGCGCTCTTGACGCAAGGTTTTAGAGCCACTTATCCTGTACGAGGAAGAAAAATTTGAACTCGAGCTTCGGCTCGAAAGGGGTTCCAAGCCCCAGATGGGGCGAAAGCCCGAAAAGGAGAAAAACTTATGGCACGTGCAGTAGGTATCGATCTTGGTACAACCAACTCCGTGGTCTCCGTCCTTGAGGGCGGCGAGCCCACGGTGATCGCTAACGCCGAAGGTCAGCGCACCACCCCATCGGTGGTCGGATTTTCGAAGACGGGTGAGGTGCTCGTTGGCGAAATAGCGAAGCGCCAGGCCGTCACCAACGTGGAGCGCACCGCGCAGTCGGTCAAGCGCCACATGGGCGATCCGAGCTGGGAGATCAAGATTGACGACAAGGAGTACAACCCCCAGCAGATTTCGGCCTACATTTTGCAGAAGCTGAAGAAGGACGCTGAGGCTTACCTTGGTGAGACGGTGACCGACGCGGTCATTACCGTTCCTGCTTACTTTAATGACGCGCAGCGTCAGGCAACGAAGGACGCAGGTCAGATTGCAGGCCTGAACGTTCAGCGAATCGTCAACGAGCCGACAGCTGCCGCACTCGCGTACGGTCTCGAAAAGGGCAAGGAAGACGAACTCATTTTGGTCTTCGACCTTGGTGGTGGCACGTTCGACGTCTCGCTGCTTGAAGTTGGCAAGGACGACGACGATTTCTCGATTATCCAGGTCCGCGCGACGTCCGGTGACAACAAGCTGGGTGGTGACGACTGGGATCAGCGCATCGTCGACTGGCTGGTCCAGCAGGTTAAGAACGGCTACGGCGTCGACCTGTCGAAGGACAAGATTGCACTCCAGCGTCTCCGTGAGGCAGCTGAGCAGGCGAAGAAGGAACTGTCTTCCACCACGTCTACGAACATCACGCTGCAGTACCTCTCGATGTCGGAGAACGGACCCATCCACTTGGATGAGACGCTGACCCGCGCGAAGTTCGAGGACATGACCCGCGATCTTCTGGAGCGCACGAAGGCTCCTTTCAAGAAGGTCATCGAGGATGCTGGCATCCAGCTGTCCGAGATCGATCACGTTGTGATGGTTGGCGGCTCGACCCGTATGCCGGCAGTGACCGAAGTCGTCAAGGAGATGGCAGGTGGTCGCGAGCCGAACAAGGGTGTGAACCCGGATGAGGTCGTGGCAGTCGGTGCAGCCCTCCAGGCTGGCGTTATCACCGGTGATCGTACCGATGTTCTGCTGATTGACGTAACCCCGCTGTCGCTCGGTATCGAGACCAAGGGTGGCGTCATGACGAAGCTCATCGAGCGGAATACCGCTATCCCGACGAAGCGTTCGGAGGTCTTCTCAACCGCCGAGGACAACCAGCCGTCAGTTCTCATTCAGGTCTACCAGGGAGAACGTCCCTTCGCCCGTGACAACAAGCAGCTCGGCACCTTCGAGCTCTCCGGTATCGCACCGGCTCCACGTGGAATCCCGCAGATCGAGGTCACGTTCGACATCGATGCGAATGGTATCGTCCACGTTTCGGCTAAGGACCTCGGAACTGGCCAGGAGCAGTCGGTCACCATTACCGGTGGCTCGGCCCTGTCGAAGGAAGACATTGAGCGCATGGTCAAGGAGGCCGAGGAGAATGCGGCCGAAGATGAGAAGCGCCGCGAGGAAGCTGAGGTTCGCAACTCGGCTGAGCAGCAGGCCTACTCGATCGAGAAGCTCCTGCAGGACAACAAGGACAAGCTCGACGATTCGGTGGCAACCGAGGTTCAGGAGTCTGTTGACGCCCTGAAGAAGGCGCTGGAAGGCGATGACGTCGAGGCAATCAAGTCCGCTCAGGAGGATTTGAACACCAAGGGTCAGAAGATTGGCGAGGCACTCTACGCTGACGCGCAGGCGCAGCAAGCTGGCGAGGGCTGGACTGAGGCCGCCCAGGCAGCTCAGCAGTCCGAGTCCGCTGGAACGGATGACGACGACGTCGTCGACGCAGAGATCGTTGACGAAGATGACGAGTCCAACAACTAAGTGATCGAATCGGGGGCGGCGAGATCTCGCCGCCCCCGTTCACAAGGAAGGAACGAAAATGACGAACGATCAAAATTTCGTGCCGAACGACGATCACGACGAGCGTGCGAGCGGCGAGCAGCCAGACAACGAGCATGCCGAGAGCAAGAGCGCCGAGCATGCGGGCCAGGAAGCTGACGAGCAGGTCGCTGAAACAGGCGAGGCGCCGCACGAACCAGTGGAGGCGTACGAGCCGACGGAAGCCGATGGCCCCTCGGACCTCACGGAACTCGACCAAGCGCTGCTAAAGGTAGCGGAGCTCGAGGAGGATCTCGCCCGACGCACCGCAGACGTATACAACCTCCAGCAGGAGTACAACGGCTACGTCAAGCGCTCGAAGGCGGACGGCCTCGTGCAGTACGACAACGGCGTGACCAAGGTGCTTGACACCTTACTGTCCGTGCTGGATGACGCCGCCCTTGCTCGCAAGCACGGCGACTTGGATGGCCCGGCAGGCACGATTGTAGAGAAGCTTGAACAGACATTGGAGACGAACTTCCAGCTCGTGCGTTACGGCGCGGAGGGCGACGAGTTCGATCCTGAATTGCATGACGCACTGATGAACCAGACGTCCCCTGACGTCGACACCCAACAGATTGCACAGCTCATTCAGCCTGGCTACAAGCAGGGTGACAAGGTGATCCGCCCCGCTCGCGTGGGCGTGGTGTCTCCTGAATAAACAACTGCTAAATGATAGGCGTGAACAAGACGACGGCACGGCGTTGGCCGTGCGAGAGGGAGGTGAACAATGGCAGCTAGCCAAGATTGGATAACGAAGGACTTTTACGCGGCGCTCGGTTTGAAGAAGGATGCGAGCCAGGCGGAGATTAAAAAGGCGTACAACTCGTATGCCCGAAAGTACCATCCGGACCGCAACCCCGGTGACAAGTCTGCGGAAGAGAACTTCAAGGCCGCGTCTGAGGCGTACCAGGTGCTCTCGAATGAGGACGACCGGAAACAATACGACGCGATTCGAGCCATGGCAGGCGGTGGGCCTCGTTTCTCCTCAGGATCCGGAGGCGGATTCGACGACATTTTCTCGGCGTTCGGGCAGGGTGGTGGAAACTTCCGCTACACCACCGGTGGCGCGGATGCGCCGGGCTTCGACGATATCCTCTCGCAGATGTTCGGCGCGGGAGCGACGCAGCAGAACGCGAGCGGTGGTTTCGGAGGATTCGGCGGATTTGGTTCACGACGGCGACCTGAGCGTGGCGCTGATGTGACGGCGTCGATTTCGATCCCGTTACGCCAGGCCGTTGATGGAACCACCGTAACCGTGACGAGCGGTGGCGAGAAGGTTACCGCGAAGGTGCCCTCCGGAATTACCGATGGCCAGAAGATTCGTATCAAAGGCAAAGGCCGGCCAGGAGCCAACGGCGGCGAAGCGGGCGACGTGCTCGTGACCGTCAACGTGGAGCCGCACCCTGTGTACGAGCTGCAGGGCAGGGATGTGTACGTTAACGTGCCCGTCTCTTTCGACGAGGCAGCCCTTGGGGCCACGATCGAGGTGCCGACCATTTACGGCAAGACGATCAAGGTCAAGGTGCCGGCTGGCTCGAGCAGTGACAAGGTCATGCGGGTTCGCCGCAAGGGCATCGACAACAAGGGCGGAAAAGTCGGAGACATGTACGTGCGCTTGAAGGTGCTTGTCCCGAAGAGGCTCTCTGACGAGGCACGCGCGGCTGTTGAGCAGTTCCGCGAGGTGTCGAAGGATGCAGATCCTCGCCGCGAATTCCGCGACATGGCTAAGATTTAAGTAGCGACGGAGAGGAGGAGACATGGCAAAAGTACCGAAAACAGCACCGATTCTATCCGTGACTGTGGCAGCTGAGCTTGCGGGAATGCACGCTCAAACGGTTCGCCAATACGACCGACTTGGCCTCGTTGCGGCTAGGCGGACGAAGGGTGGAGGCCGACGTTACTCCCTCAACGACGTTGCGAAATTGCAGGAGATTCAGCGCCTTTCGCAAGAGGAAGGCGTGAGTCTGAACGGCATCGCGAAGATCTTTGAACTAGAGGCGAAGCTGGAGCGGGCCGAACGCGCAACTATCCGCGCGGAGCGTGCCCGTGCCCGCGCTGAAGAGGAGATCGCGGATTTGCGTGAGACGGTCGAGTTTTTGCACGACCAGCTCACGCGCTATGACCGCCGCATGAGCCGAGTCTTTGCGGCTGATGCCGCGGGCGACGTGCTCATGGCTGACCGACGCGAATATCTGCGCGATGCGCTGCGTGCGCACGTATCCGGTTCAAGCCGCGACGTGGTGATCTGGCGTCCGCGCACGCTAGTCCCGCAGAGCTTGTTTGACGAGGACCCGCTCTAGGTGTTCGACCAACTTATCGCCGCGCTCGAGAGCGCGGCCCCAATTATCGATGGCCGCCATCCCGTTCCCGAGGAGGGAATGCGAAAGGCGGCCGTCCTCATTCTTTTCACTGACGACGACGATCCGCAGCTCATCTTGACCGAGCGCGCCACGCACATGCGCAAGCATGCGGGCCAGATTAGTTTTCCAGGCGGTAGTCGCGATGGGCGCGAAACGCCCGAACAAACGGCGTTGCGAGAGGCACTCGAAGAGTGCGCGATCGATTCGGACGGTGTGCGTGTGCTTGGGCGGTTGCCTGCAAGCTCGCTACCTGTAACTGCATTTGCCGTGACGCCCGTGGTGGCCGTGTGGGAGGGCAACAAACCGTTGGAGATGATTGCCGATCCCTCGGAGGTGGCGCTCATCCATGAAGTGCCAGTGAGAGCTTTGGTGGATCCTGCGAACCGGGGGAGCTGGGCGTGGTCGAGCGAAATGGCCGCCCAGGCTGCGCGCGCTGAGGGTGGAGATCCACAGCTTGCCCGGCAGATCCGCCACACGGGACCCGCGTTTGTGTACCGCGACCTTGTGATCTGGGGCTTTACAGCAATGCTTCTCGATGGACTCTTTAAATTGGCAGGCTGGGCTGAACCGTGGGAGCAGAACCGAATCATTGAGGTTCCGAAACGCTTTGGCGGTCGGTAAGGCCCCCCGTCATATTCGTCTGATGCAGTACATTATTGCGTGAAAGCCGATGTTATCCGCGTGCTTGCGGGAGCATCAGATGGGGGACATTGGTGAAAATTCCAGTGGCTCCCCAATCGAATAGCTGATCGGCGAGAGCCGGGTTGTCCACGGTGTACACGTTGACGCCGTATCCTGCAGCGCGGAATGTCTGTACCTTGTCGCGCGTCAGGCCGACGATGCCGGGATGAATGTAGTCAGCTCCTACTAATTCAAGAATGGATATCCAGTCAGGCCACAGATTGTCGGGTGTGAACAGACACCCTAGCGGCATGTGAGGCGCTCTGTCCTTGATGAGTCTGAGGAGCAGATGATTAAAGGAGGAAATGATCACCTCGGGCCCATCGAGATTCTCAAGTTCAGCAAGTACCGAATCAATGAGTAGGTAGCACATCTTAGCGCCCGCCTCATTCGACTTGATCTCAATGTTGGCGTTCATGCCGGTGTCGTTCATCCACGCCACTAGCTCGCGAAGTGTGGGAATTTTTTCTCCCACGTATTCATCGGAGTACCACGACCCCGCGTCGATGGTCTCTAGATCATCGATCGTTAGATCGTAGAATCCACCGTCACGATTGGTGGTCCGGTCGAGCGTCGTGTCATGGATGCAGATCGCTGTGCCGTCGCCGAGGATGTCGACGTCGGTTTCAATCCATGTTGCTCCAGCTCCATGCGCCGCACGGAAAGACGACATCGTGTTTTCGGGCGCCAACCCACTTGCGCCCCGATGTGCAAAGATGATCTGGTCCACCATGTTCCCTCCCCGCATTATCCGAGTAGCTCGGGCCGCTCCCACTCCTTGCCGAGCACGTGCTGATTCACGAATGCCATCACCGTCTCGTACCAGACCATTGAATTTGACGGCTTCAAGATCCAGTGGCTCTCATCCGGGTAGTAAAGGAACTTATGGCCGCGCACTTTCGCCACGCGGTTGAGAGCTTGCCACAACGCGTGCGACTGTCCCACCGGCACTCGGTAATCCTTATCTCCGTGGATAACGAGCATCGGCACTTCGATCTGCTCGGCGAATCGGTGCGGGGAGTACTTCGCCTCCTGGGTGGGCATCATCCACTCGTACCATGAGCCGTTGTCGGTGGTGCCAGCCATCTGGCCGATGTTCCACAGCGAGGCATGGCTGACGATGCATGAGAACCTGTCGCCGGTATGTCCAGCCATCCAATTGGCCATGTATCCGCCATATGATCCGCCAAGCAGGGCCGTTCGCTCGCCGTTGATGTACTCGAGATCCTCAGCCGCATCGATGAGCGCCAAAATGTCGGTGTATGGAGCATCGCCGATCGCGTCGTTTCCCCGATCAATCATCTTCTGACCGTAGCCGGTGGAAATTGCCGGATCGGGGAGCAAAACCGCGTAGCCCTTGTCGACGAATGGGCCTGGATTCCAGCGCCACGTCCAATCATTCCACGACCCCCATGGGCCGCCGTGCACGAACACGAGTAGCGGAGCAGGTTCCGACTTCGAGGCGCCCTCCGGCAGACATAACCAAGCGCGTACGCGCGTTCCGTCCTCACCATCGGCGAAAACTTCATCGATCTGGCCCGGCATTGTGACCGGTGGTGTTAGCTCGGCCAGCTCTATCACCTCGCCGTCCACCGTCACCTTCACGGCCCGACCAGGCTCATTGATTGCGGAGCGAAGCGCGAAGATCTCACCGTCCCGCACGCCGATGTTCGTGTAGGCGAAGTCGTCATCAGTGAGCAACGTATATTCGCCAGTATCTGCAACGACGATGTACAGGGATTCGCGCCCATTTCGCGGTGCCTGTAGCACGACGCGGTCTTCATCCAGCCACTCGATGGCCGACGGCCAATTATCGAAATCAGAAATTTCCCGTGATATTTCGTCAGTGTCGCGATTCCAGATCTCCGCCCATACCCGGAGCGGATCGCCGTCCATGTTGCCCGACTCCACAAACAGTACGGCCTTCGTCCCGTCGGGGGAGTAGCTACCCGCGGAGTACGATGTGTAATCCGCAATGTCCTCGCGAGCGCGCGGCGCAATCCCTACCTCGCGTGAGCCGCCACTTGCCAGCTCAATCTCGTAAACAGAGCTCACCTGCTCGGTGGAATCCTTGACAGACTGGCCGATCGTCACAAGCGCTCGGGACCCATCCGGACTTACACTTACGCTACCGAGCTTGCCTGCCGGGATCTCCACCGGAATCGCAGTGATCTCCGATTCGGGAAGCGCGCTTTCGTCGTCGTCCTTCTTCGTGGGCAGGCTGGCGGAGAAATCGTCGAGGTCGGGCACATCCGCGATAAATAGGTGCGGGTAGGTGGGGCCGAGGTCGTGGTCCCAGAAACGTACGGGGAAGTCCTCGTGCAAGATGGCTGTCACGCCACGTTCCTTGCGGTCCTTCGCAATCTTTGCAGCCTCCTCGGCGCAGTAGCCGGGATATCTGCCGATCGTTAGGACGAGCTTGTTGCCCGCTGCCTCGACCGCCGAGATTGGGCCAGGTGTACGGAGAACCACGCGCGGCTCGCCGGCCGGCGGGAGCATCCACAGGGCATGGGAGTCTTCGCCGCCGCGGTCATCATCGCGGCCAGACGTAAAGTACACTTCGCCACGCTCGCCAATCTCCATGAGTGTCTCGCCCTTCACCGAGCGGGTGAGCGTGCGTGCGGTGCCATCCGTGATATCCACGAGCGAGGACACGTACGCGTCCTTCTTCTTGGAAATCTGCGCCGCCGTGGCGATCGTGCGGCCGTGCTTGGTGATCAGGCGTGTGGTGCGTGGGTGGGAGACGAAATCTTCGAGCGAAGCAAAAATATTCATGGGCTAATCGTAATGCAGGTGACCTTCCGATCTGAACGATAGGCGGAGCGCCTCGTGCAACATGGTTCCGATTAGGAGCTGAATCCGCACTAGTTGAGATCAAACGGCGCGGCTGGATAATTGGTGCGCCTAGCGAGAATACGTGCGATCTGCTTGGCGGTGCGCCAGCCTCCGTTAAAGATCTGTGTGCCGGGGCCGAACATGCGGCCGTTAACGAGCGGACCGGCGTCCACGGGGTCGAATCCCATGGCGTCGACGAGGTAGGCCGCACGCAAGCGGGCATTCGCGTCATCTCCAGCGACGCCTTGGGCGCGACGATAGTCGGCGGAGCGCGGCCGGGCGTCAAAGGAGATGTCCGAGTAGGCCATGTGGTTCATCGTTTTCACCACGGCCGCGTTTGCGAAGTGCTCCTGCGTAGCGACGCTCGAATCTCGTGGAGCGTCCGCGAAGGCTGTGGCGGCATCCAGCTTCGGCCAGAAATTCATAACATCAATAATGAGTTTCCCGGCCAGCGCCTCTGGAGGAATCGAGTACATCGCAGACAGGGGGATGGTGAGGAACACCGGCATTTCGTTCGGGAGTTTACGAATGTCATCTACGTCGATCGCTTCGGCTCCCGGCGCTGTATTGGCGAGTTCCAGTGCAAGTTGCGACGCCGGGCGTGAGGCCGCAACCACTGTCGTCGTTCCCAACGACACGAGGTGTTCGGCAATGGCAGCGCCCTCGAGGCCTGCGCCGATGACGGCAGCTCCGCAAGCGAGTGCGTCCATGGTGCTCCTTTGTGTGTCTATCGTAAAGCGTTTTCGTTTTGGGGTATCAAGGTCTGCCCTAAGGCGTTAGGGTAGGTAAGATCCGTCCACAGCGACACGAATGCGTCGTTAAAACATCGACGACGTTCGGAAAAACTCGGTCCTGTCCTGCGATGACGCAGGTTGAGGAAAGTTTACGCGACGTTTACGCAACTGTCGGATCGTCGCTGTAGGTTCGGACCGTACTGCGTCTGGACGACGCAGCTTTCACACACATGAAGGGATGTTCTGTGAAGAAAAGATCAATAGCCGCGATGTTCGCGGCCACAACACTGGCCGTGCCCTTGGCCACACTTCCGGCGCAGGCAACGCCGGAAGGCGACAACGTCGTCATTTCCGAGGTGTATGTACGCGGCGGCAACGGCGATGGCGTGTATCGAGATTTTGTGGAGTTGTATAACCCCACTTCTACGCCAATCGATATGAATGGAATGACGCTCCAGTACTACTCTGCGAAGGGTACTACTGGGGCGAAAGCTTTGCCTCTGGAAGGAAGCATTGCGCCTAGCGCCCATTATCTCGTCCTTGGTGCTAAGGACACTCACACAACCGAACTCGATGTCGATACCGAAACCGGTTTTAATATGGGGGCCAAGAGCGGATCAGTCGTCCTGTTCTCGGGCGATGCTCCGGCAAAGTTTTCGGGTGGCGATGTTTCCACGGTAGATAATGTCATCGATGCGTTCGGGTGGGGAGATACTTCCAACTATGAAACTACACCGCTCACTGTCGGCACAGAGGGTTCCTCGTCCTACCAGCGAGACGCGACAGGAACAGACACAGACAACAACTCAGTAGACTTCACGGTGGCTGAAGCTACGCCGATGAATTCAACCGGATCTGCTCTAAACCCGCAGACGGATCCGGACACCGATCCGGTCGATCCGGAGCCAACACCGACGGAAGAGCCGAGCACTCCCCCCGCCACAAACATCATTCCGATTGCCGAAATTCAGGGCACGGGAGCGGAGACTCCGTTGAAGGGACAAACCGTCACGACCGAGGGTTATGTCACCGCGGTTTATAAGGACGGTGGCTTTAACGGCTTCTATATCCAGACCCAGGGCACAGGTGGCACTCCTGAAGGCGACGCGTCTCATGGAATCTTCGTGTATACGGGTAGCCAGGACAAGAATCTTCAAAACGTGGAGAAGAGCCAGTACCTGCGCGTGACTGGAACGGCTGACGAGTACTTCAACCTCACCCAGATCACGAACGCGACGTGGACGGTGGAAGAAACTCCAACTACACATACGCCTCCGGTTCCAGTGACGTTCGATGTTCTGCCGGCGGGCGACGTTGCTCGTGAGAAGTACGAGGGTATGCTCGTACAAATCGAGGGCGATTACACGATCACGGATAACTACAACACGAACCGATTTGGCGAACTCGGACTTGCTCCGGGACTGGCACCTTTCATCCAGCCGTCGCAGAAGTTCAATCCGACCGTGAATCCTTCGGAGATTGCGGCTCTTGATCAGTACAACAAGGAGGCCGCGGTTTCGGTCGATGACGGTTCGTCTTTCGACTTCACGAAGTTCAACTATAAAAACGACCTCATTCCGGTCCCATATTTGAATGTGGGTGATCCGGCACGCGTAGGCGCACAGGTTGAATTCCTTCAGCCCATGGTGCTTGACTACCGCAACGACACGTGGAAGATCCAGCCCACCGAGCCGATCAATCTTGCCGGCGATGATGATCCTGTGAACTACATCGACAACACGGACAAGTGGATTAAGTTCGTCAACAATGAACGTCCGGACGCTCCAGCTGATCTGGGCTCGGATATTACGCTCGCGACGTTCAACGTCCTCAACTACTTCACGACGACCGGTGAAGATTGGGGCTGTACGCAGGGGTACAAGGATCGCAAGGGGGACTTCGTCACTGCCAATAAGTGTGATCCACGTGGTGCCTTCCACGCTGATGACCTCAAGCGCCAGGAACAGAAGATTGTTGCAGCGATTAATGAACTGGACGCCACAGTTGTTGGCCTCGAGGAAATTGAGAACTCAGACCGCTTCGAAAAGGACCGCGATCAGGCTCTCAACGCACTTGTAGCGGCCCTCAATAAGGGCGCTGGCTACGAAAAGTGGGCGTCGGTTCCGTCGCCGGAAACGGTTCCGGCGGATGCTGACGTCATTCGACTGGCATTCATCTACCAGGCCGACATCGTCAAGCCTGTTGGCGAGTCAAAGATCCTGATTGGTGACGAATACATCACCGGCACTGCTCGAGAGCCGCTCGCCCAAGAATTCGAGCGCGCCGATGGCTCGGATGAATCCTTTGTTGCTGTGGTTAACCACTTCAAGTCGAAGGGCTCGCTTTCGAAGGTTTTCCCGAACGACGAGGATCCGTATCAAGGCAATAACAACCGCCTGCGAACAGCCCAAGCGAAGGCGCTGCGCACGTGGGTTGAAGTTGAGTACCCGAACAAGCCGATTTTCATTATTGGTGATCTGAACTCGTACGGAATGGAAGATCCGATCCTGGAGTTTACGAACAACGGATACACCGATACGACCACTGAACTCGACTCGTATACCTACCAGTTCTCTGGTCTCGTCGGATCGCTTGATCACATCCTTGCCAACGAAGCTGCTATGGCTCTCGTGACTGGCGTGGATATCTGGGATATCAATGCGGATGAGCCGATTGCTTTCGAGTACTCGCGTTACAACTACAACGTCAAGTATCTCGACCTGTACGACGAAACTGCTTTCCGATCGTCAGATCACGATCCAATTGTCGTTGGTGTTGGCCTTCCCAAGAAGGGCGACATCCTCGTCGCTGAGATCGCGGAGCCGTACTACGATGCAACGGCCGAGGGCATTGTCATCCCGACGACCGAAGGCGTCGAGTATCTCGTCGACGGCGAAGTCGTGACCGGTACGGTGACGGCGACTGCTGGAACATCCACCATGGTGACTGCGCGTGCAATTGAGGGATACGAAATCGCTGACGGCGTGACGACATCGTGGACTATCTCAGTTCCGCTTCCGGAACAGCCGACCTGTAAGGTCATGGATCGCCCTGGGACCCTTGCTGGCGCAACTAACCTTTTCGGTGAAGCAACCGGCGACCGCTATGCGGATGTCTGGGCAGTGAATGACGATGGCGAGTTGCACTTTTACAAGGGTCACAACCGCGGAATTTTCCATGCGGGAATCGTCGACTGTGACTTGGAGGTCACCTCGCTTACGAAGGTGTCCGATGTGAACAGTGACAAGCGAGCAGACTTCATCGGCCGCCATGCAGACGGCTCGATGAACTTCTATTACTCGACTGGAGATGGCTTCCTGCGCTACGGCTACAAGGTTGGCCACGGCTGGAACGGTATGGATAACATCATCTACGCTGGCAAGCTGGGCTCGTCTTCGGATGAGTACGTGATTGCGCGCCAAGTTGCTACAGGTGACCTGTATCGCTACAAGATCTCAGCCAACGGCATGACTGGCACGACGAAGATCGGCCACGGCTGGAGCGGCATGAAGCACATCCTGTCGGTGGGCAATATCGTTGGTAGCAATTATGCCGACATCATTGGTATCACCAAGGATGGAAAGATGATCGCTTACGAGGGTGTGAAGAACAGTTCCTTTAAGACGTATGGCCAGATCGGCCACGGCTGGACACAGTTCGTAGACGCCTTCGTCCCAGGTGATCTCACCAACGATGGTCGCCTTGATCTCATCGGCGTTCGCGGAGACGGAAAGATGTTCCTCTACGCCAACACCGGCAGAATCTGGTTCGCACCAGCGAAGCAGATTGGCCATGGCTGGTCTGCCATGAAGATCATGAATTAACCACAACAACATAACTGCCCCACAGTGCGGACCGGCTAGGTCGCACTGTGGGGCAGTTACTTGTTTAATACTCAGTGCTACCGCTTCAAGAGGGCGCGGTTTCGTGTACTCGCAGGTAACTACCGCGAACTCGCATGGAGGCGCGCCATTGCCGACCACACCTCTAAGCGAACCGCTCAGCCCCGCCTACTCATCCATTAGCGCAGCTGGGGAACTATCTCGAAACCTGCTCGAGCGGCGTCGTTAAATCCCTACACAAAGAAGGGTGCGGGCCGTATAAGCGACCCGCACCCTCACCCAGTTGACTCCAGGTTGATCGGGCTATGCGTCCTTCGGCGACACGCCAACTGTGCCCGACTCGGCATCCTTGGCCCGGAGCTTGTTGCCCTCGTCCTCGATGCGCTGGCCGACCTCGCCGTCGATGTTCTTCCAGTACCAAACCACGCGGCTCCACACTTCCTCAGCAAGATCCGGAGCGACCCCCGCGACGGTTTCCACGAGGCGGTCACGTGCGGCATCGTCAAAGACGTTACGCACCAGATCATGGGGCTGCGACCAATCGTCGTCGTCCACGCGAAGCGTGTAGGCCTGGCGAACCATCTCGCCATCCGACTCCCACGAATCATCCACAACGCCCTCATAATCTGAGTAGGGCTTACCCTTCGAATTCGGGACGTAGGATGGCTCTCCACCGTTGTGATAGAACGCCATCGGCCCATCCTGCTTGTAGGTGGTCACGGGGACGATCGGGCGGTTGACCGGTAGGTGATCGAAATTCGGGCCAATGCGGTAGCGGTGTGCATCAGCGTAGGCGAACACACGGCCAAGGAGCATCTTGTCTGGCGAGAAACCTGTGCCTGGCACGTAGTTCGACGGCGCGAACGCAGCCTGTTCGATCTGCGCGAAGTAGTTTTCCGGGTTCTCGTTCAGCGTGAGTTTTCCGACCTCGTGACGCGGGTAGTCCGCCTTCGGCCACACCTTCGTCAGGTCGAATGGGTTGATGCGGTACGTCTTGGCGTCCTCGTATGGCATGACCTGCACGTAGAGCGTCCAGCTCGGGAAGTTGCCCTTCTCGATGTTCTCCCACAGGTCGCGGCGGTGGAAGTCAGCATCCTTACCCGCCATTGTTTCGGCTTCGTCGTTCGTGAAGTTCTCCACGCCCTGATTGCTCAGGAAGTGCCACTTGACCCAGAACTTTTCGCCTTCTGCGTTGATCCACATGTAGGTGTGTGAGGAGTAGCCGTTCATGTTGCGCCAGGTCTTTGGTAGGCCCCGGTCGCCCATGAGGTAGGCAACTTGATGAGCCGACTCCGGGTTAAGCGTCCAAAAATCCCACTGCATGTCGTTATCTCGAAGACCATTCGACTGCAGGCGCTTCTGGCTGTGGATAAACATCGGGAACTTCATTGGGTCGCGGACGAAGAAGACCGGCGTGTTGTTGCCGACCATGTCGAAGTTGCCCTCTTCGGTGTAAAAGCGGGTGGAAAATCCGCGCACGTCACGCCACGTATCGGGCGAGCCCATCTCACCGGCAACGGTGGAGAAGCGGGTCAGCGTGCGGGTCTTCTTGCCCAGCTGGAGGAAGTCGGCCTTCGTCCACTGCGAGACGTCATGGGTGACTTCAAATTCACCAAATGCGCCAGCGCCCTTCGCGTGCGGACGCCGCTCCGGCACTGATTCGCGGTTGAAGTGCGCGAGGCGGTCGATGAGGTGAACGTCGTGCAGTAGCAGTGGCCCGTCAGGTCCAACGGATAGCGAATTTCGGTCGGAATCCGCCGGGGCGCCGTTCGACATCGTGGTGCCGGTGGGCAGGGTGGATGCCTGAGGCATCTCGTAGCGTTCTGTCATGGTCTCTCCTTGGTTGGTGATGGCCATTCGATTCTCACCCACTGCGACGTGGGTTGTTTACATTTCAAGCATATCGGGTTTTCTGGAGCTGTTCCAGTAATGGCCTGATCCGCCGTGAGTTGCGGTTCCTTCCCAAGGGTATTGGGAATAACGGCGACGACGGAACCACCTTTCGCGCAATGTGAAAGAATCACGCCATGAGCGGCAGATACGCACCGTCCCCAACCGGCAACCTTCACCTCGGCAATTTGCGCACCGGCTTGTTGGCGTGGGCGTTTGCGCGACGCGAGGGGCTCGGCTTCCACATGCGGATGGAGGATCTTGACGATCGTTCTCGCGATGAGTACTACGACCAGCAGCTCGACGATCTGGCTGCGGTTGGGATCGACTGGGATGGCGACATTCTTTATCAATCCACTCGGATTGAGCGGTATGCGGAGATTTTTGAGGAGCTGGCCGAACGGGACCTGCTATTCGAGTGTTACTGCACCCGGCGAGAGTTGGTGGATGTCGCGTCCGCACCTCACCGGCCGCCGGGTTCGTATCCGGGTACGTGCCGGCACCTGACGCGGGCCGAGCGTGAAGAGGGGCGTGCCAAGCTTCAGGGCATGAATCGCGGGCCTGCGTACAGGCTAAAGGCTGATGTGCTCGAGTTGACCGTGACCGACCGGATCGCGGGGGAGTACACCGGGGCGGTAGATGACTTCGTTGTGCGCAGGGGAGATGGGGCGTTCTCGTATAATTTCGTGTCCGTGGTCGACGACGGAGATTTCGGGATTACCCAGATCGTGCGCGCCGATGACTTGCTCTCATCCACGCCGAGGCAGGTGTATTTGCAACGCCTTCTCGGATTCGACACTCCGGAGTACATTCATGTTCCACTCGTACTCAATCTTGATGGCGTGCGACTCGCTAAGCGCGACGGAGCGGTGACTCTGAGCGATCTAGCGGAGTTCGGTTGGAGCCCGGCCGACATCCGGGCGCTGCTGTTGGAATCTCTCGGCGTGCCAGCGGACGCTCAACCCGCAGACATCTCGCCCGAAATGATCCCACATGAGCCTTGGTTGCTTGACGTTATGGAGCTCGAACGTGGACCGCACCGGTAGCCCTTAATTGTATGGCTCGATCGAGGGCAAACAGGTCTCAGGAGAAATCGGCGAATGCCGCGCCGGCTTCGAGTTGAGGAGCCGGGAGTTTCATGAGGTCTGTTCAGGATTATCGGGAACCTCGTCAAAAAGGTCGGTCCCCGGCTCGTGTGGCGTAGCTTCAGGACCCGTAAATGAGCCGGGATGGCGGAAATCTACCTCGTCGGAGGCGAACTCGCCGTCTTCGTAGCCGTAGCGGTCGGCCATGAGGGGGTCGATATCCGCCTCCGGATCAGCCTCGATCTCGGGGACGATTTCATCGCGCAAAAGTTGCACAACCTCGAGGTTGTCGAGCGTGGATTCCTCAATCTCTTTGGCGAGCTCGGCGTGGTGTGCTCGCGAGTAGGCCGCCTCCTTCTCCCAGCGGCGTCTGAAGAGCCTGCGGATGCGCTCGCGACGGGTGGTCTCTTCGTTGATCTCGGTGCGAGAGGTGAACCAGCCAATAACGATGAGCGCCGTTAGTGCGATGCCGACGTAACCGACGATGGGGTAAAGGTTGCCAACGAGCGATTCGAATCCTGCGAATGACAGTGCGAAACCGATTATCACCGTGCCGAATAGAGCCGGTTTGAAGAAGCTCTGTCGTACTCCAGCAGCTCGCTTAGCGAGTGAATAATACATGCCGGTCGCCGTGTTGTAGATCATCCCGTAGATAACGACGGCCGCGACCAGTCCCAGCGCCGGATTTATAGAGTTGACGAGGGCGAGCATTGGCATGGGCGCGTCTGCAACCGACGGCAGTTTGAGGAGGAGTGCCATCGTTGCGACCACGAGGAGCGTTCCGTACATGAGGCCGCCCACGAGTCCGCCTACCCCTGCTTCCTTGGGGTTAAACATGCCCCCACCCATGACGATCATCATCGACGCACCGGTGGCGAAGGCGAGCGCTACATAGTTGATCGTGGAAAGCGCGAGATTTGAGAGCGCCGGCTCGACCGTGTAGGAATAGACCTGCATTTCGCCGATGGTCCCGTCTGGATTCAGAAATGCGTAAACTGCCCCTGCGAGAATCATGACGATCATAAACGGTGTGAGCCCGCCGATGATCGTGGTGACCTTCTTGACGTCAAGAAAGCCCGTAGCGATCACCAGTACCGCCATAAGTACTGATCCCGCCCACACTGGGAGGCCGAACTGCTGATGGAGATTGGCGCCGGCGCCGGCGATCATGACGAACCCAATGGAAAACAGTGTGAAGACGATGAAGGCGTCTAGCGCTCGTGCGATCACCGGATGGGTAATCTGATTGAACACCGTGGAATGATCTTTGGCTCCCGCATACGAGCCCAGTTGTAATGCGGCCACCCCCACGATCGCCATGAAGACGGCGGTGATGGCGACCGCAACGATTCCCCCTCGGCCGTGAGCAACGAAATATTGAAGTACCTCCTGGCCTGACCCAAAGCCGGCTCCGACGACGACACCCATGTAGGCAAGTGCGATCACAATAACGCGCTTCAGCATAAAATCACTCCCTGCGGCGCTCTGCTGCATCATTGGGTAACGGTAATGGCACTCGTATCCAACGTCACGAAATGCGCGTATTTTTAGATACTTCTCACGTCGAAAGTGGACGCAAAGCAGAGGTAGCCCGGCGTGGGCCACGCCGGGGTGTCATCGCCCCGCTCCCCGAAAAATGGCTGTCACTTTCCCTCGATGGGAACGCGCGGAAACTCGCTGAGAGACGAGGCGGAAGCTAGCGGGTCGTCGTTGCATCTCTCTTTACAAAACGTGGGGTGTGGTTGAGACTCAACCACACCCCACGGGCTAGAGA
>JBHWRK010000174.1:0-4772 GCA_043426715.1 Trueperella sp.
CTTCTGCCAACGCCCGGTTCTCCCGCCATCAAAATAACCACGCCGGGCACGATGCCACCGCCGAGCACACGGTCGAGCTCGGACACACCCGTGGGTGACTTGACAGACGCCTGTTGCGAGACCTGCGTGATTGGCTGGGCGGGCGAGCGTGGTGCGAGAGGAGCCACCTTAGAGGTGCCAGCCGCTGCCGCCGCCTCTTCAACGGTTCCCCACGCATGACACTCACCGCAGCGGCCGACCCATTTCATCGTGGTCCAGCCACACTCACTACACCTGAATGCGCCGTGTTTTTTTGCCATGTAAATAGGTTAACTGAGCCGTCCGACATTCCTATTCGCGAAGTCTTCGAGCAGTGAGGACTCGCCAGACACAATCAAAATATCGCCCGCGCTCACAGTAGTCTCCGGCGTCGCGTACTCAAATGGCTGCCCGGGCGATTTCAGCCCAATGATCGTCACTCCGTACTTTTGTCGGATATTCGACTCTGCGAGCGAAAAGCCCACTAAATCCCTTGGCGGAACCATCTTGACGATCGTGAACCCGTCCTCCATATCGATGTAGTCGAGCATGCGCCCCGAGAGCATGTGCGCAACTCTCTGACCGGCGTCGTACTCGGGATACACGACGTGGTGGGCGCCGATGCGCTTCAAGATCGTGCCGTGTTCGCGCGATGTGGCCTTCGCCCAAATGTCCTTGATTCCCAGGTCCACGAGGTTCGCGGTGATCAGCACGGACGCCTCGAGCGCGCCTACCCCAACGACGGCCACGTCGAAGTCTTCGGCGCCTAACTGGTGAAGCGCCTCGGCGGTGCGTGCGTCGGCCTCAACCACTGAGAAACGGTGCGACCACTGCTGAGCCAGATCCGAGTTCACCTCGACGGCCAACACATCCTTATCCAGACGGTCGAGCGTGGCCGCTATTGCAGAGCCAAAGCGTCCCAATCCAATCACGAGTGTCGCAGTACTGGTGTAAGCCCTATGCGGCATATGTACCCCTATCGTTGGTGGCGATTTTAGCCAATGATCGGCCGGTCCTCTGGAAGCCTGATAACACGACGACGGGAGCGCAAGGCGAGCGCTGCCGCGAACGTCATAGTTCCCGCGCGTCCCAGATACATGAGTACGACGAGGATGAGCTGTGCCGACGAGGGCAAGTCTGGTGTGATACCGGTGGACAGGCCGACTGTGGCAAAGGCTGAGATGACGTCGAACAGGACGCGTGAGAGTGGCTGGTTGGTCAGATTTAGGATGACGAGCGTCGCGAGTCCCACAAGAAACGCTCCGAGGAACGCGGCGGAAATGGCGAGGCGATGAACGTCTGCGGGGATGCGCTTGCCAAAGGCTTCGGTGTCGCGATCGCCACGTGCTTCCGCGATAATCGCCAGTACGAGCACGGCGAACGTCGTCACTTTGATACCGCCGCCCGTGGACGCAGAGCCCGCTCCGATGAACATGAGCACGTCCATGACGAACCACGTGCCCTCAGACATTGAGCCGATATCGACTGTCGACAAGCCCGATGAGCGCGGAGTTGTGCCATGGAAGAGCGAGGCGAGGACGCGTTCGTTCGTGGTGAGGTCGCCGAACGCGCCGTTCCATTCGAGTGCGCCGATCACGATCACGGCAACAACCCAGATCGCGAAGTAAGTAACGAGGGTGAGCTTGGTGTGGAGAGACCACCGCTTCGGCGATCGCGGGTTGCGCGAGATATTTAAAATGACGGGGAAGCCAATCGCGCCTGCAATCGTGCCAACGATCATCGGAAAGGAAATCGCCCAGTTGCCCACAAATTGACCAAGACCAGACGGAGCAATAACGAAGCCAGCGTTGTTGAACGTCGAGATCGCCATGAATACCGAATGTCCGAGCGCCCCGAGGAACGTCGGCTGGAGACCCATGATTGACGGGAAAAGCACGAGTGCGATAAGAAACTCGAACGAGAGCGAGGCGATCACGACGGCCTTGAGTAGCCCACCGACGTCGCCAAGCTTCGACTTCGTCTCCGATGCCGCCAACATCCGCTGGGTCAAACCAATATGCCGCGAGACTGCTAGCCCCAAAATCGAGGCGAGGGTCATGACGCCCAGCCCGCCGATCTGGATGCCAATCGCGATGACCACGTGCCCAAAGCCCGTCCAATATGTCGCCGAATCGACGATCGTCAGTCCCGTCACGCACACGGCGGACGTGGCGGTGAACAGCGCCTCGACGAACGTCGCGCCGCCGGGGCCGGCCTTCGCAAACGGCATGAGCAGTAGCGAGGTGATGAGGAGAATAATGAATGCGAACACGGCCATGGCGAGTCGGGCAGGGGAGTGGCGTGCGATATGGTCGATGTAATCACGCACCCGGTCGCCCGCCGACTCGGGTCGACCCACGCGAGCTTCGTGCACTGCCTCACCGCCTTTCATTGCCGTGGCCTAGGCTTATGGCCCCAAGCGTAGTCCCCGCCGAGCCTAGTTGTATTGCCATCCGAGACGCGAATGGCGTAGCTAGTGATTTAGCGCGAGTTCTTGCCGTTTACAGTGATGAAATTGATGAAATCGGGTATGGTGTGTAACGAAGTAATGCTGAAAGCCACGTTTTTGCTGGTGTCAGCGCTAAGTATGAACGCCCACGTGGGATGCAAGGACGGTTGAAGGATGGCGCAGCTACCACCCTCGGCTCCGCAGTTTTTTACGGTTGCCGAAGTTGCCGAATTGACGCGCGTATCGCGCATGACTGTTTACAGGATGGTTCACTCGGGTGAGCTTCCGGCAGTTCGCGTGGGCAATTCGTACAGGGTTCCTAAATCAGCTGTGGATAATCTGCTCTCTGGTGGTGCAACCGATACGCGTGAGGCGTCCGGGGCCTAATGTGGCTCGCACCCCATCTTGGGGTAGTATTTCTACGTTCATGTGGCTCAGCCACTGCCAAAGCGATCGGAGGTAACCGATGGGTTCAGTAGTCAAGAAGCGCCGCAAGCGGATGTCGAAGAAAAAGCACCGCAAGCTCCTGCGCAAGACGCGCCATCAGCGTCGCAACAAGAAGTAGATTTCTTTCGTCGATCGAACCGGTTTCCTTTTGGGAGACCGGTTCTTTTTAACGACGTCGATCCAGCGTCTTTTCGGCGGCCTTTCACCAGTGCTCATGCATGAGTTGAGACACGCCGTGGGCGTATGCTCAAAATTATAAAGACCCGAAAAGTCTTCAGATGCGGCGCATCGCCAGCGAAAATTGGCCGTTGCCACGGCAAGCGGACGGACATTGACGTTCGCAAAATGGACGGCGCCTTTTCCAATATCTCAAACGGTGTGACATACTCGGCTTGTTGAAGTTTCAATCAGGCGGATGGGAGGCCATCGTGGTCGAATGGCTCAATGATAAGCAGCAAGAATCGTGGCGATCGTTTTTGACGGGACAGGCGATCGTCTTGGATGCGATCAATCAGGATCTCATCAGCGAATCGAAGCTCACTCTCAATGAATACGAAGTGCTCGTTCGGCTGTCTGAAGCTCCCAAGCGGCAACTGAGGATGTCTTATCTCGCGGAGAACCTCGTCCATTCGCGTTCTCGCCTAACTCACACTGTGAAGCGCCTCGAGAAGGACGGCTTCGTGACCCGTGAGCCGTGCCCTGACGATCGCCGTGGCATAATTTGCAAGCTCACCGATGAGGGCTTCTCGAAGCTCGAAAAGGCAGCTCCTGGGCACGTGGCGTCTGTACGCGAGAACTTACTTGACGCTCTTGATGAAGGCGAATTCCTCGAACTCGGACGTATTCTCGGTAAGCTCATCGACCACGCACAGAGCTAAGTCCCTCATACGCGAGGAATGCAGAGCCGCCTTTAACTGGGAATATAGATTGCACGTGTGCCAATTGGCTCACGTGCAATCTCGTCAGGGGTGGGTCGGACACCCGATCACCGTGTCATGGCACAATTGGGCCATGGACATCACAACCGTTCACCTCGTCCGTCATGGCGAGGTCCACAATCCCGAGGCCGTACTCTATGGTCGCAGGCCCGGATACCACCTGTCGCAGCTCGGCCTACGCATGGCCGACGGTCTGCGTGAAGAGTTTGAAGATCATGACGTTCGTTTCGTCATGTCCTCGCCGCTGGAACGCGCGATTGAGACGGCCACACCCACGGCGGAAGCCTTTGGGCTAGACATCGTGCAAGATGACCGCTTGATAGAAGCCGATAACAAATTCGAAGGCGTGCCCGTCAACAAGAATCGTTGGATTCTTGCGCATCCGCGGTATTGGTCGTGGTATATCAACCCACTTGAGCCGTCATGGGGTGAGCCCTACAGTGAGATCACCGAGCGAATGTCGCAAGCCGTGGCCACTGCACTTGACGAGGCGCGCGGGGGAGAAGCAGTGCTCTTCTCCCACCAGTTGACCATCTGGTCGATGCGCCGGTTCATCGAACGAAAACCTCTCGCACACGACCCGCGCAAGCGCGAATGTTCGCTCGCATCGGTCACCTCGCTGACGTTCGCGGACAAGCAACTTCTTGCATTGGACTACTGGGAGCCGGTCGGTCATCTTCTCGACGAGGCATCCGACATGGTGCCGGGCACTTCCTCCGCAGAGACTCACACTTAATAAACACCTCATGGAGGACGTGTAAACCCGCTCCAAGTGAGCGATGGGTTGCCCCTAGTCCGAGGAGGATAGGTCGTGGCTGAGGTGCCGTATCCCGACGATTCACGGATCACCAGCACGGCTGACGAAAGCCCGCAGCATTCGCCCACTAGAAAGTTGCCGAGCTTAACAAACGAAAAAACTA
>JBHWRK010000175.1:0-5832 GCA_043426715.1 Trueperella sp.
CTACTCTTCGCCCCGCTACCTTGTGCGCGAGGTGACGCAACGGCGTCATTGTCCTGTGCCATTTCAATATCGTGCCGGATTTGGTCAAGGCGGGAAAGTTCGTTGCTCCTTTGACCTTCCGCGTCCTCATATCCTAGGCCATCATTTACCTCAACGAGTTTCGCGGCTAAGAACGCCGAGGCTGCCTGGCCTTAATTGACTGCCACCACGGCACCCGTGTGCCAACAGCGAAAAAGCTCTGAAAATGGGAAGGAAAGTCCAAGGCAATCGTTAGTATCGATGGAGTGAAAAAGGAAGCGTGCCATGCACTGGCGGCGCATATCTGAAGAATTAGCCCAGCCCATACGGGCGAAGGAGGGTGCATGAATATGCCACAAGCAGGTGTCGGAGGCCAGAATCTTGGCCTCGGCGACTCGATTTACAACAGGCTCCTGAAGGAGCGCATCATTTGGCTCGGCGACCAGGTCACCGACGAGCTAGCCAACATGATCTCTGCCCAGCTTCTGCTCCTAGCGGCAGAGGATCCGAACAAAGATATTTACCTGTACATCAACTCGCCGGGCGGCTCCGTCACGGCGGGCATGGCCATTTTTGACACGATGCAGTACATCAAGCCCGATGTTGCAACGGTAGGCATGGGTCTTGCAGCATCGATGGGCCAGTTCTTGCTAACCGCAGGTGCTAAGGGCAAGCGTTACATCACTCCGCATACCCGCGTGCTCATGCACCAGCCGCTTGGAGGAGTGCAAGGAACTGCAACTGAGATTCGTATTAATGCCGACCTCATTTTGCAGATGAAGCACGAGCTCTCCGAGCTGAACGCACAGCATACCGGCAAGTCGGTCGAGCAGATTCTCAAGGATTCAGACCGTGATAAGTGGTTCACCGCTCCCGAGGCACTCGAATATGGATTCGTTGACCACATCATCGAACACTCGTCATCGGTTGTCGGTGGCGGAGGCGTTGATCGTGCGTCCAGCGTCGAGCCGGATGAGAACTAGGGGAGAACAAGCAATGATGAATAACAACGGACTTTTCATCCCGGGCGCACATGCCTCAATGAACGCAGGCGGCACGGCTCCGCAGATGCCATCCAACCGCTACGTGCTTCCCAACTTTGAAGAACGCACGCCCTACGGCTACAAGCGCCAAGACCCTTATGCGAAGCTGTTCGAGGATCGTATTGTGTTCCTCGGCGTGAAGGTAGATGACGCATCTGCTGACGACGTGATGGCGCAGCTTCTCGTGCTGGAATCGCTCGATCCTGAATCGCCGATCACGATGTACATCAATTCGCCAGGTGGCTCGTTCACTGCGATGACGGCTATCTACGACACGATGCAGTACGTCAAGCCCGAGATCCAGACGGTCTGTCTTGGGCAGGCTGCCTCCGCAGCCGCGATTTTGTTGGCCGGGGGTTCGCCAGGCCGCCGTCTTGCGCTACCCAACGCACGCGTGCTCATCCACCAGCCTGCTATGCAGGGTGCGCAGGGACAAGCCTCGGACATCGCGATTATTGCCGACGAGATCGACCGGATGAACCAGTGGCTTATCGACACTCTCGCTGAGCACACGAAGCAGGATCCGAAGCAGATTGAGCTCGATATCTCACGCGATAAGATCCTCTCGGCCGAACAGGCGAAGGAGTACGGAATTGTCGATCAGGTGCTGACGTCGCGGAAGAAGACGTTGACGGAAATCGAAGGCTAAGGCGCGCGAAGCTAACCGCAACTGGAGGTACGGCGCTTAAGAATCGATCGATGCCGTACAGAAAAGGTCTTCGCAAAATATTCGACGATGGCGAAAGGCGGCGTGTAATGCGTCGCCTTTCGCCATGCTCGGGGCGTGCCACACTGGAAGCGCGCGGGGTTTTGGTGTGGAATGGTAGGCAGGCTATGAAAGAGGTTCCACGATGACTCGAACCGCAGACGCGGCAGACATGCTGAAGTGCTCGTTTTGCCAGAAGTCCCAGCGACAAGTGCGCAAGCTCATCACGGGCTCTGGCGTCTACATCTGTAACGAGTGTATCGATTTATGCAACGAGATCATCGAGGAAGAGTTCGGCTCAGAAGCTGAGGCAAAGCCGCTTGCAGAGCTGCCTAAGCCGATGGAGATCTACGACTTTCTCAATGAGTACGTGGTTGGCCAGGATGCGGCCAAGCGCACGTTGTCCGTGGCTGTGTATAACCATTACAAACGCATTCGCGCGCAGGACGCAGTTTCGGATGCGAAGAAGAAGGATGAGGACCATATCGACATCGGCAAGTCCAATATCCTCCTCATTGGTCCTACCGGTACCGGCAAGACGTACCTTGCTCAGACACTTGCGAAGATTCTCGACGTGCCGTTTGCGATCGCGGATGCCACGGCGCTGACCGAGGCTGGATATGTGGGCGAGGATGTCGAAAACATACTGCTCAAGCTCATTCAGGCTGCTGACGATGACGTGGCGGGAGCCGAGCGTGGCATCATCTATATCGATGAGATCGACAAGATTTCACGTAAGTCGGAAAATCCGTCGATTACACGCGATGTTTCGGGCGAAGGCGTACAGCAGGCCCTGTTGAAGATTATCGAGGGCACGGTAGCCGCAGTTCCGCCGCAGGGTGGACGCAAGCATCCCCAGCAAGACTTTATTGAGATCGACACGTCGAACATTCTGTTCATTGTGGCGGGCGCGTTCGCTGGCATGGAGGAGATTGTCTCGTCGCGAACTGGACGCAGAGGAATCGGATTTGGTTCCTCGCTCCACGAGGCTGAGAAGGCTAGTGATTTGCTCAAACAGACAACGCCCGAGGATCTGCACAAATTTGGTCTGATACCCGAACTCGTAGGTCGCCTTCCTGTGATAGCTACCGTCGATGAGCTGACCGAGGAGGATCTCGTAGAGATTCTCCAGACTCCTCGCAACGCTCTGGCTAAGCAGTACCAGAAGATGTTTGAGCTTGATGGCGTCACTCTCGAGTTCACGGACGACGCACTCCGGAAGATTGCCGGCGAGGCGATTTCACGCGGTACGGGAGCTCGCGGCCTTCGATCGATTCTCGAGAAGCTGCTGAGTGAGCTGATGTTTGAGTTGCCGTCGCGTAACGATGTGGAGCGCGTACTCATTGACGGCGACGTCGTGTCTGGCACGGGAGAACCAACGCTAGTTCTTACGAACCGCAAGAATAAATCGGCCTAGGATTTGCAGTGACTGACGTCCCACAGGAGCTTGAAAACTTCCGCAAGACCATCGACAATCTCGACGCGGCACTCGTGCACATTTTGGCAGAGCGTTTCCGGTGTACGCAACAAGTAGGCAAACTCAAAGCAGAATACGACTTGCCTGCAGCAGACAAGGCCCGCGAAGCGCGCCAGATCGCAAGGCTTCGCAAGCTCGCCGAGGACTCTAATCTCGATCCCGTTTTCGCGGAGAAGTTCCTCAAGTTCATCGTCGCTGAGGTTATTCAGCACCACAGGCAGATCGCAGCCGAGAAGCAGGCATAGAACAGCCCGGCAGCCCTGTGAACCTCTTTAAAGCTTGAAGTTACTGCAAATTCTCCTAGGAATGCCGAATCGATGCCCGGGGAGCCAGAGGAATCGGCGTTTTTGGCGGATCATTTCGCAAGCGAAATGACTGTCATATCTATGGATGGTCGGATGGGCCGGGGCCACATGTGCGTCGCCCCGGCACCACGTGCTCACTTCGAGTAAATTTCTTCGATGATGTCGTCGTAATCTCGAATGACGGCCGTGCGCTTCACTTTGAGCGACGGAGTCATGTAGCCGTTCTCAACCGTGAAGTCACCTGGCAGGATCTTGAATTTACGGATCGATTCCGCGCGTGAGACATGCTCGTTCGTTCTCTTGATCGCCCGGTCGATTGCTGCGATGACCTGTGGATCGTTAATCGCCTCGGTGGCCGACATTGCGGGTAAACCACGGTTCTCGAGGTACTGGGGGAGTGCCTCGGCATCGAGCGTGACAAGCGCGGCGACGAACGGTTTCTGATCGCCAACCACAACGACCTGCGAAATAATCGGGTGTGAGCGTAGACGATCTTCTAGCTCAGCAGGAGCCACATTTTTGCCGCCGGCGGTCACGATGATTTCCTTTTTACGTCCGGTCACCCACACGAAGTCATCCTCGTCCACGCGACCGATGTCGCCCGTGCGGAACCAGCCGTCTTCAGTGAACGCCTCGGCGGTCGCCTCCGGATTGTTGTGGTAACCCACAAAGATGTGGTCGCCCTTAACGAGGATTTCGCCATCGTCCGCGGCCTTGATATAGCAGCCGGGATAGGCAGGGCCGACTGATCCAAGGCGTACCTTACTCGTACGATTCACTGCGGTCGGGGCCGCCGTTTCGGTGAGGCCGTAACCTTCGAGAACCTGAATGCCTGCACCCGTAAAGAAGGCGGCGAGACGGTTACCGAGCGGTGCACCTCCGGAGATCGCATATTTGACGCGACCGCCCATAATGTCTCTGATATTGCCATACACAAGCTTGTCAAACATGCGGCGCTGTGCGTCCTGGCGGCGCGAGGGTCCTTCGTCAGTTTCTGCGGCACGTGCATAGTTGATTGCCACCTTGGCGGCGGTGCGGAACATCTTGAGCTTGAAGCCCTTACCAGCTTTGGCATCCGCAGCGTTGTAGATTTTTTCAAACACGCGCGGTACTGCAAGAACGAACGTCGGTCGGAATGACTGCATGTCGCTCACGAGGTTCCTCGTGTCGGGCGAATATCCGATCGTTGAGCCCGCGTACAGCACCACAACGTTGATGAAGCGCGCAAAGACGTGCGCCATCGGCAAGAAAAGCAGTGTGCTTGAACCCTTGCGCGCGAGGATATCCATGAGTCCCTCGTCTGCCGGACCATTGAGCACAACGTGCAACAGGTTACGGTGCGTGAGCACAACGCCCTTGGGCCTTCCCGTCGTGCCGGATGTGTAGATGATCGTCCACACGTCGTCGGCCTTCTGGGCATCGATTCGACGGTCGATCTCATCGTCTTCGTGAAGCGACCCCGCTGAGGCGATGCGTCCCTGAGCGTCGTCGGCAAGAACGAAAATCTTTTCGAGAACATCTTGGCGTTCCATGACGGGCTGGAGCATCGTTTCCATGGCCTGATCTGCCACGACGGCGAAGCGGCAGCCTGCGTCCTGAATGATCCACTCGGCCTGTTCGACCACGGACGTCTCATAAATCGGCACTGCGTATCCGCCCGCGAACTGGACGGCGAAATCAAATATAGCCCACTCGTAGGAGGTGGGAGCCATAATGGCCACACGCTCGCCGGGCTGAAGGCCGTAAGCGATAAAGCCGCGCGCCAACGCGCGAATCTCGTCGATGAACTGGGCCCACGTGACCGAAATCCACTGGTTACCCATCGAAGCCTTGCGCTTACATGCGATCTTCTTCGGCATTTCCTGGCCGCGCCTTCGAATGAGACCGGGGACAGTCATCGAATCAGTGACTTCCATTTTTCCAGGGACGAATGAAGTTCCCTCTTCGTTGATGTATTCGCTCACGATACTCCTTCAAGGTTTCCGTCCAAGCTACGGTACCGTAGCCATAGTGCAAAGTGGCGGATATGTGACGGGCTATCTCATGAAATCCGCCACGTTTTCGTCCCCATGTTTTAGTGCCATCTCGCGGGGGCGTGTGACCAAACAATGAAGCAGCATGTCTAGATCGAGGCGCATGCAAAAACTGGACATTTCGGGGATTGAACGAAAGATTGTCGGTCGTGACCATGAAGTTAGATTCGCGGATGAGAGGCCACCTGCTCGCGTGCAGGTGACCAACCCGTGAACATCTGGAACCACGCAAAATGACGCTGCACACATT
>JBHWRK010000176.1:0-4959 GCA_043426715.1 Trueperella sp.
AAGGTGTCCACGCAGGGGGCGGACATTGCGGAGCGTTACAGCTCGGGGAAGCGCGCCAAGGGCCTGAACGTGGTGTTTTCCACCTACCAGTCTCTGCCGGCGGTGCATGATGCGCAGAAGTTGGGGCTCGACGATTTCGACTTGGTCATCTGCGATGAGGCGCATCGCACGACTGGCGTGACTTTGGCGGGGGAGGAGGCGTCCAACTTCACCAAGATCCATGATGCGGCGTATATCCGTGCAGCGAAGCGCCTGTACATGACCGCCACGCCCCGGCTTTTCGACGACTCCGTGAAGGGCAAAGCGGCCGAGCATTCGGCGGAGCTCGCGTCGATGGATGACGAGGGCGTCTACGGCCCCGAGTTCCACCGTCTCGGGTTCGGCGAGGCCGTGGAGAAAGGGCTGCTCACCGACTACAAGGTGTTGGTGATGACGGTCGACGAAGCGGCGGCAGCCGATGTGATGGCGCGGACTGGTCGTCAGGAGATCAATCTCACGCTGGCCTCGGCGATGATCGGCGCATGGAATGGCCTGGCCAAGCGTTCGGGTGAACTCCAGGGCAAGAAGGGCGGTTTCGACGAGAATGCGGAGCCGATGCGGCGCACTGTCGCTTTCGCGCGGGACATCAAGACGTCGAAGGAGATCGCGGAGTCGTTCCCGGCGCTGATCAGTAATTTCCAGGACATGTTGAGGGAGAAGGCCGTTCTCAACGACGTCTCATTGCTCAACGTCGATCTTCAGGTTGAAGCGCGGCATGTCGACGGAAGCATGAATGCAATGGAGCGAAACACGAAGTTGTCGTGGTTGGAGTCGCCAGTCGACGAAGGAGCCACGCGGCTCCTCACCAACGCCCGGTGCCTGTCGGAGGGCGTCGATGTGCCGGCGCTGGATTCGGTGGTTTTCTTCAATCCGCGCAATTCGATGGTCGACGTCGTCCAGTCGGTGGGCCGCGTGATGCGCAAGTCCGAGGGCAAGGATTACGGGTACATCATCCTGCCGGTGGCGGTGCCTCCGAATGTGTCGCCAGCGCAGGCGCTCAACGACAACACGCGGTTCAAGGTGGTGTGGCAGATCCTTAATGCCCTGCGCGCCCATGATGACCGCTTCAACGCCAAGGTCAATTCCATCGCCCTCAATGAGGGCAAGCCGGACGAGCTTCCCATCGATGTCGGTCACGTCGACGGCAAGAGCGCGAAGGAGAGGATCGACGAAGTCGAGGCCAAGTCGCGGTCGACCGATGGCAAGAACCCGGACGCGTTCGCCGACAACGCCGAGCTGACCCAGCAGATCGCGTTGTGGTCCCTGGAGGAGTGGCAGGAAGCGATGTACGCGAAGTTGGTCGACAAGGTTGGAACGCGAACTTACTGGGAGGATTGGGCCGACGACGTCGCCACGATCGCAGAGAATCAGATCACGCGGATCAAGGCGCTGGTTGATGGAGCAGATGGCAAGCTCCGCGCCGAATTCGAGCGTTTCGTCGGGGGCCTTCGCGGCAACCTCAACGATGCGATCTCGGATGACGACGCGATTAGCATGCTTTCCCAGCACCTGATCACGGCCCCGGTGTTCAACGCTTTGTTCGAAAACTATGACTTCATCGAACACAACCCGGTTGCCAAGGTCATGCAGCGGATGGTGGGGGTGCTGTCCGATGCGAATCTGGAGTCGGAGACCGAGGGCTTGGAGAAGTTCTACGACTCCGTTCGTGTCCGAGCCTCGGAGGTTACGAGCGCCTCTGGCAAGCAGCAGGTGATCAAGGACCTGTACGAGCGCTTCTTCCGCAAGGCCTTCAAGAAGCAATCCGAGGCACTCGGCATCGTGTACACGCCGGTGGAAATCGTGGATTTCATCCTTCGTGCTGCCGACGATGTGTCCAAGAAACACTTCGGGCGCGGTCTTACGGATGAGGGCACGTGCATCCTCGACCCCTTTGCAGGCACGTCGACGTTCATGGTTCGCCTGCTGCAATCCGGTCTTATTGAGCCGGAGGACCTTCCGCGCAAGTACGCCAAGGAGTTGTACGCCACGGAGATCATGCTTCTGGCGTACTACGTTTCTGCCGCGAACATCGAAACCACCTTCAACGCGCTGCAGGCCGAGGCTGCTTTACGACGAGACGAGCCGGCACCTGAGTACCAGCCGTTCATCAACATTGCGCTGGCTGATACGTTCCAGATCCATGAGGACGGCGACATCCAGGACCTCAATGTCTTCCCGGCTAACAACGACACGATCGAGCGACAAAAGAATGCCCCGATCAACATTGTGGTTGGCAACCCGCCGTATTCAGCGGGGCAGGCCAGTGCGAATGATCTTAATGCGAATGTGAAGTACCCATCGCTGGATTCGAGCATTTCGGAAACATATGCGAAAAAGTCTACTGCGAGTTTGAAGAACAAGCTTTACGACTCGTACCTGCGCGCCTTCCGCTGGGCGACCGACCGCATCGGCGATAAGGGTGTGGTCGCTTTCGTGTCGAATGGAGGCTGGCTCGACGGCAACACCGGGGATGGCGTCCGCTTGTCGATGGCCGAGGACTTCACGGACCTTTACGTCTTCAACCTTCGGGGTAATGCACGTACTGCTGGGGTGCAGCGTCAGAAGGAGGCGGGAAATGTATTCCGTGATGGCGGTCGAACGGCGATTGCGATCACCATCGGCGTCTAGGATCCCGAGAAGCAGGGGTTCACCCTTCACTACCGGGACATCGGCGACTATCTGTCCACCGGGGAGAAGCTGAACATCGTCAAGGCCAACACGATCGACACCATTGAATGGCAGTCGATCATTCCGAATGAGTATGGCGACTGGCTGTCCCGGCGTTCGCGTGATTTTCAAATGTGGCCCAGTCTAAATGATGATCAAAAAGACTCTCTTAGCTTCTTTTATAAAAGGGCTCCTGGTGTGAATACTGCCCGCGATGCATGGGCGTACAGTTCAAGTGTGCAATCCCTTCGCAAAAAGGTCCGTAGGTCTATTGGCTCGTTTAATAACCTAGGCTCTGTCTTGGAAATTGATGGCAGTTCAATTAAATGGTCCTCCAAGTTTGCTCGAATCAAGGAGGCGGGAGCGGAGCTTTCTTATTGCGAAGAGGTAATACGTAAAGCAATGTATCGGCCATTCTTTGCCCAGCATCTGTACCTTGAGGGGGACTATATCGAGCGGCCTGGAATTGCTCGAATGGCTTTTCCTTCTCCGAGATTGGGAAACGTAGGGGTGGTTGTTGTGGCTCCGGGGGAGTCCGCTATGGCATGCCCATTTGCTACCGACCTCGTCCCTGACTTTCACACGATTGCTAGTTGCCAGTTCTTCCCCCGTTTCACCTGGGCTGCCGTCAAGGCGGATGATGGCGGGTTGTTCGGTGGCGGGGCCGTCGCCGCGCAAGATGGGGAAACCAGCGAATATGGCGAAGTGGGAGAAGTCGTCGACGGTTATGTGCGGATAGACAACGTCACCGACGAGATCAAGAAGATCTACCGGGATGCGCTCGGGACAGACATCACCGGTGACGACATCTTCCACTTCGTCTATGGCAAGTTGCACGATCCGGTCTACCGGGAGACGTACGCGGCAGACCTGAAGAAGATGCTGCCGCACATCAAGACGCCAGAAACCCGTGAGGAGTTCGACAAATTCGCCGTGGCCGGCAAGGAACTCATGGCGCTGCACGTCGGGTACGAGGACGTGGATCCCTGGCCGTTGAATATCCAGCTGCGTGCCGGCGTCGACGAGGCCGACCGTGAAACGTGGCGCGTGGTGAAAATGCGGTGGGCTAAGCGGAAGGATCCGGAGACCGGGAAGAACGTCAATGACGTGACCAAGCTGATCTACAACAAGAACGTCACGGTATCCGGCATCCCCGAGGAGGCGGACGAGTACCTGCTTGGTTCCCGGTCGGCTGTGGCGTGGCTCATCGATCGATACCAGGTGAAGAAGGACAGGGCCTCCGGCATCGTCAACGACCCCAACGACTGGGCCGACGAGGTGGGCAACCCGCGCTACATCGTCGACCTTATCGGGAAGGTCACGCGGGTTGCGGTGGAGACCGTGCGGATCGTCGATGGGCTGCGGGACTGAAGGGGATGCCGGTCGTCGAGGGCATCATTTCCGGTTCGATTTCCGGCCTGATAGTCGCGCTGGCGCTTGGCCTGATCAGCCGCGCGCGGGAGGAGGATTTCACCTTCACATCAGTGGGAGATGGGCGCGCTGTGCTGAACTACCGCGGTAGCCGGAGCATCGTCATCGGCGGCAGCTTTGCTCTCGAGCGAGGCGTGGTGCTCGCTACGGCCGACGGATTTCGAGCCGGAACGAGTGGGATCATCGTCAAGCCACGAACCCAAAACGTGCTTCTTGTCGGTGAGCTTCCTCCTGGTGAGGGCTTCGACTTCACCTACCGGGTGGTTCCGTGGTGGAAAGCCAGGAGGCTGGAACGAAGCGGAGAGCTATACAAATGGGAATGCGATGTGATGGAGTTCTTCTCGCCTGAATCACCGCCGCCCAAGCGATGGAAGCTCGCTTCGCGCGTCCTGATGCCGCTGAGTTGAACCTTATGGGACTGATCGCGAGCGAGTGCTGGTTCATACTCAGTACGAAAGGTGGGGAAAGGCCGGAATGGCTTAAGCAAAAAAGACCACCCCACCTACCGGGCAAGCCGGAAAGCCCAGGGGCTCTTTTCGGTGGGGTGGAACCTTTGTGGTGGCAGTGTAGCGCGTGAACTACACGTCCCGCACGTGGCCCGTGAAGTGCGGGCGCCGCTTCGTGCGGTCCCAGGCCACGATGTCGGTGCCGCCGCGGCCCTCGCCGTCGACGACCTCGCCCGCGCGGGTGATGGCGACCATCACCGTCGCCGGCACGATGACCGGCGCGGCGAACTCGATGTGGAACTCGAACGGCGCGCCGCCCGGCACATCGGACTCCGCCAGCGCACGCGAGGCGGTGTACATGCCGTGGGCCACGACG